>JAAYII010000298.1 GCA_012523535.1 Peptococcaceae bacterium | reverse complement strand
TGGAGAGCACGCACCCCTTTAAAGCCGTCAAGGGCCAAGTCAAATATGGAGATTTTATTCTCTTTTAACGCATCAAGCGCTGTTTTTAGTAAATGTTTCTTGGGAGTTAAATCATGGTTGTAAACTTTGCCGAATAAATCATTAGCCAGCTTGGGATAGCTCTTATACAGGCGATCGTTTTCCATAAAAATGGGCGCCTTGGCATAGGTTTTTAGATCTTTCATGACAAAGCTTTCATCCAGACGGCGTTTGTAAGCACTTAAAGCAGAAGCGCTGAAATCATTTTTTTCTTTAGCCTCAATAATGGCTTCAGCTGCAGCCATACCGGAACCAACTGCCAAATCCATTCCACGGATTACAAGTCCACTGTTAATAGTGAAACCTGCGGCGTCACCAACCATAATAAAACCGTCAGCTACCAACTGTGAAGGGATCATATGCAATCCGCCTTCGGCTGTAAGATGGGCCCCGTATTCAACCATCTTCCCATCCTTGACCAAGGGTGCAATCATGGGGTGCTCCAACAGATCGTCAAGAACTTCGGCCGGTTTAACTCCCGATTTAACCAGATCGTCCAGACGTAAAACTACCCCAATGGATAGACTGTCAATATTGGTATAAAGAAAAGCTCCTCCAGCCACTCCATGGGAGGCTTCGCCTAACATGGCATAGGCCGTCCCTTCATTACCTGTCAAGCGGAATCTTTCTTCTATTTTTTCCCGCGGTAATTCAATTAGCGCTTTGGCCCCAACAGCCAAATGTTCAAGTTTAATAGGGCCACGCAAACCAGCTTCCTGGGCGATAAAGGAGTTAATACCGTCGGCGGCGATGACCACATCCGCCATCATTTCTTCATCACCGGCCACTATACCTGTTATTTTGTTGCCTTCTTTAAGAACTTTCTCCACTTTTATTCCATTTACAAGCATAGCCCCTGCTTCTTCAGCCTTTTCAGCCAGCCAACGGTCAAACTTGGCTCGAAGGACGGAAAAGGCGTTGTAGGGGGCTTTGCTTAAAGCTTGGCCTTTGTATTCGAGATTAAAGTAATCTTCTTTATCCATGAGGGCGGTCACATAATTGGTAATATAACGTTCTACCGGAGCTTCTTCCCAGAAACCGGGAATCAGTTGGTCAAGCACCCGCGTATAAAAAACTCCACCGCTTAAATTCTTGCTGCCACAGTAGTCGCCGCGCTCAACGAGCACAACTTCTACCCCTGCTTGGGCAAGTTTATAAGCTGCCGCGAGTCCTGATGGTCCCCCTCCGATAATTATGACTTCGTATTTATCAGCACTCATCTTTTTCCACCTCTTCTCTGTTTCTGAGAAACTCCGGTATTTATTTACCGGCCTTTAGTTTTTCAATTAATGTGGGCAATACTTTATAAAGGTCACCGACAATACCGTAATCCACTTGCTTGAATATCGGTGCTGCCTTGTCTTTATTGATTGCAATAATAGTTTTGGACTGGTTGCAGCCTACCATATGTTGGATCTGGCCAGAAATTCCCAATGCAATGTATAAATCAGGTTTAAACATTACACCGGATACACCGACATAACGTTCCCTCGGCAGCCAATCCAATCCCTCCGCTATCGGGCGGGTACAAGCAATTTCGGCACCTATTAATTCAGCCAATTCTTCAGCCATTTTCAGGTCTTCTTTTTCCGCAAAACCGCGCCCCACGGCTACAACACGTTTGGCTGCGGTGAGATTGACCGTAACACTGCCTTTAGCCCGTCTTTCCAAACATTTAATTTTTGAATCCGCCGGAATAAATTCTACTTTTTCCGTAGTTCCCTGGCGGGATTCATCCAGTGACTGAGGACCGAAAACTCCGCTGCCAACAGTTGCAATTGCTACCTCGGCATTGGATTTAATGGTGCTGATAGCGGCGCCTCCATAGACCCGACGCTTGCATGTCCCGTCTTCAGCGAATTCAATTACATCCGCCAATACAGATGTTCCCCGTTTGGCGGCCAGTCTACCGGCCATAAGTTTTCCGCGTTTAGTATTGCCGAAAATTATCAATTCAGGTTTATGATCTTCAACCAACTTTTCAATTGTTGGCAAGAAATCTTCAACCATACGGGAACCATCCAGTTCACCCATTAAATAAACGTGATCGGCTCCTGCTTTGATGACTTCATCTGCAGTGCTTTGGTTGCCGATTAGCAGAGCTGTTACTCTTTCACCTAATTGATGAGCTCCGGCACATATTTCAGCCAAAATATCCTGTTTATCACTAAAAACCCAAACATTTTTCATTAAACTCATTTTTTTGCCCCCTTACTGCAATTCTTGACGAAGGTTTGCCAATAATTGATCTACCACTTCTTCGGAATCACCTTCGTTAATTATAAGTTTTCTCTCTGCCAATTCCGGTGCCAGTGTGTTAATTGTTTCCATAGTCTTAGGATTGTCAGCGAGACCAATATCAGCAAGGTTCCATTGAGTAACAGGTTTCTTGCCGGCGGAAAGTACTTCTTTCATACTGGGAATACGAGGTTGAATAATATCCGTAGTTACTGAAATAACAGCAGGTAAGGAGACTTCCAATACTTCCACTTCATCTTCCAAAGTTCTTTCGACGATAACTTTATCGCCTTCCACCGTAATTTTACTTACAGCATTTATGGTAGCCATACCGAGCAACTCACCGAGCTGAGCACCAACTTGTTGGGCATAAAGGTCGGAAGATCCTTCACCACATATAATCAGATCAGCATTGCCTATTTTTTTGATGGCTGCGGCCAAGGTGCGGGCGGTTTGATGAGTATCGGCATCTGCTAAAGAATCATCCACCACAAGGTATAGATCATCGGGACCGCGTGAAAGAACGGCTTTTTTTAGTTTTGTGTTTTCCAAGTGTTTAGAACCTACACTTAACGCGCTAACCTTACCACCGGCATCTGCCACAACTTTCATACCGGCTTCAATAGCTGGAAGATCATATTGTCCAATTTCCAATTCTGCTTTTTCTAATCCTAAGGTGCGGTCTTCATGGACAATAATATCCTGATCATCCGGTACTATTTTGTAACATGTAATTACGTTCACCCAAATCACCTCGTATTGATTTATCTTTATTTAAATTATAAGCATATCGTTATTGTAATATTTTCTCTTGAAACATGTCAACATTTACATGTATTATTAAACATAGTAATTAATTTATTTCATAAAATATTTGCTATTATAAATTATATAATAATAAAACAATTTCGAGGTTAAAAAATGCGAAAATTAAAATATGCAATACTGGGTTTGATAAACAGGAAGCCTATGACGGGCTATGATTTAACCGCCGAGTTCGACAAGGCGTTGGGTAGTTTCTGGCATGCCAAACACAGTCAGATTTACCCTGAATTAAAGAAACTGACAGAGGAAAACTTGATCACCTACGAAACGGTAATACACGGTGAGAAACTTGAAAAAAAAGTATATACCATTACTGAAAAAGGAAAGCAGGAATTAAAAAACTGGATTCTTCGCGACGAGCCTTTGGAACCCACACCAAAAGACGTTTTTAAACTCCGGGCTTATTTCATAGAATTAATGAATAAAGAAGAAATTATTCTTCAGTTTTCAAGACAACTCGCCAAGCGCCAAAAAAAATTGGAAATCCTGAAATCTGCTATGGAAGAATTATTAAAAACCAAGGACATTTCCAATGTTATTTCAGAAGAATTTGGAGATTATATCGTTTTAAAAGGAGCAATCATGCGCGAGCAAACCTATATAGATTGGCTGAAGGAATGTCTTGATATAGTGGCTAAGTCCTCAGAATAATTAACGATTTTTAATAACCCATCTCTTTTAAAATCCTGGCTAGGATTCTTAATCGTTCGCCGATAAGTTCATCATCTTTGCTTAAAGCC
>JAAYII010000297.1 GCA_012523535.1 Peptococcaceae bacterium | reverse complement strand
GTTATATGCAGGGTACGCAGGGGCAATACAATTTCTTGCCCGAGCACCATACGGATTTTATTTTTTCGGTGGTGGGGGAAGAGTTTGGCTTCATCGGTACTTCAATTCTTTTGTTTGTGTTCTGCATCTTTATCTTGCGCATTATTGCCATAGGAATGAGGGCCAGAGACAGTTACGGTATGTTGATTACAGCCGGCGTAGCTTCTATGCTGGTTTTCCATATCTTTGTCAATGTGGGTATGGCTTCGGGCATTATGCCGGTTACAGGTATTCCTCTACCCTTTATTACTTCCGGCGGAAGCTCGATGTGGGCTAACATGATGGCCGTGGGATTGGTAATCAGCGTCGGGCTGAGAGGGGACCGGCCCATGTTTTAACTCGAACACCTAATTTAAAAGGTGTTCTTTTTTTATTGTCCCGTTCATATTTTTTATAGAGGGTCGTCTACTAATGCCGTTTCTTATGTTTTCTTCTGACGGAAAGCAATTCCTTTTAAGGTGGTGCGCCAATGGATCCGCTTCAAAGATGGGATGATTGGGAATGGGAGAGAGCCGCTCAAGAAATTGGGCGCTCCAAAAGGTATAAATCCTTTGAGGATGATAAACGGAGTCGCAGGTATTATTTTGCGGAAGAGGAGAAAAGTTTTATTGATAAATGGACCGGCAGCCAAAAACGGATTGTCCTGTCCGCGCTCCTGTTGCTCAGCGTAGTATTCAGTTCCAGGGGGGATGATTTTTTTTCCCAGACCGTATACGCTTTTTATAAAATGGGCATGGAAAGCGGCAATTTATACAGTTCACTTAATACCATGGCCAAAGAGGTAATCGGCATAACGGGCAGTGAGAGCATGGCTGTCAATGCCCCGGTTGAGGAACTCTTTTATCCCCCGGTGGCCGGGACGGTCAGGGTGGGATTTAAGGGCAAAAGTTTTAACGGTGGTGCAAGCGACGGCATTGAAATCGAAAGCAATTTAGGGACGCCCGTTCTTTGCCCCAGAGAAGGGATTGTTTTGGACGTGGTGGAGCATGCGAATTTGGGAAACATGGTTCGGCTGAGTTTTGGCGACGGTTGGGAAGGAATAATTGCCAATCTGGGCGAGGTGAACGTTAAAACAGGTGATCCGGTCTTTCAAGCGATGAAAATCGGTACTGTGGGTTTAAGTTCCGCGCGGCAAAAGCCATGGCTTTATTTTGAGCTAAGATTTAACGGGAAAGCGGTCAATCCGTTAAATTATCTAATACAAACCGATAACAACCTTCCAAAGTAGGGTGAGAGGGATGCAGCTAAAGGGTATAAAAATAAGAATTCATCCCACCTTTATCGCTTTATTGCTTTTATGTGCACTCGGCGGGCTCTTGACAAGAGCTCTTCTAGTTTTCGGCTTGGTAATCCTCCATGAAATAATTCATGTTCTGGTGGCCAAAGGGTTTGGGGTTAGGCTGAGAAGTATCGAGCTTTATCCTTACGGGGGGACCGCTGTCTTCGAGGATGGCTTTGAAGGCAGGAAAGTTGACGAAAGCTTAATAGCTTTTGCGGGCCCGGCCTTTAATTTTTTGCTCTTTATTATCTTCCAGTACCTGCGTTGGCAAGGGATAATCCCAGATCCTTTGG
>JAAYII010000296.1 GCA_012523535.1 Peptococcaceae bacterium | reverse complement strand
GTCAAATGTCGGCAAGAGATGCCGAAACACTGGCCGCTGTGGCTCGCAAAAACGGTTACGTTAAAACCGATCTGCCGGACGAGGCAGACTTAATTATCATCAGTACCTGTTGTGTCCGGGAAAGTGCCGAAAACAGGATTTTGGGCAGGATAGGGCAACTGAAGGGTCTTAAAGAACAGAACCCTTCGCTGATTATAGCTGTGGCCGGTTGTATGGTTCAACAGCCCAGGAAGCTGGAAGAACTGCAAAAAAAAGCCCCGCATGTTGATATTTGGACGGGAACCTTTGATTTTTCAAAGTTCGAACAACTGTTAGAAAGCACTATCAAAGGCCAGAAAGTGGCCATGGTTTCTCCTGAGGCTTATGAATGCAAGGAAATAGTTCCTTTGGCGGAGAAGGGAAAACTGAGCGCCTTTGTCAATATCATGTATGGCTGTGAGAATTATTGCGCCTATTGTATCGTACCTTATGTTCGAGGGAAGGAGCGCAGCCGGCCTAAAGAAGTAATCTTGGAGGAAATTAAGGAATTGGTACAGGCAGGATGCCGGGAGGTAACCCTTCTGGGACAAAATGTCAATTCCTATGGCCTTAAAGACGGGTTTACTTATGATTTTGCCGATCTATTAGAAGAAGTCGATAAACTGGAGGGCATGTTCCGTATCCGTTTTATGACTTCTCATCCCAAGGATTTGAACGATAAACTTATATCTACGGTGGCCCAAGGGAAGCATATCTGCGAGCATTTCCATTTGCCTTTACAGGCGGGCAGCAATAAAATCCTGAAAGCCATGAACAGAAAATATACCAGGGAGTATTACCTGGAGCGGGTAGAGCGAATTTTACAACAGATTCCGGAAGCAAGCTTAACTACGGATCTTATTGTAGGTTTCCCAGGGGAGACTGAAGAGGATTTCGAATTAACCCTTGATATGGTGCGCAAAGTGCATTATAGTCAAGCTTTTACTTTTATGTATTCGCCAAGATCCGGTACGGCCGCGGCTTCTATGCCGGATCAGCTTCCTTTGGAGGTAAAAAAATTACGTCTGCAAAGACTTATGGAGCTGCAAAATGCTCGCAGTTTGGCTTGGCGTAATAAAATGTTGGGAAAAGAGTATGAGGTTTTGGTTGAAGGCCCGAGCAAAACGGATCCTGAGCAGCTGACAGGTAGAACGAGGGGCAATGAAATTGTTGTTTTCAAAGGAACAGAAGACCTGATAGGAAAATTGGTGCCCATTAAAATAAAGACGGCAAATTCTTGGACTTTATTTGGAGAACTCAATATTCAGGAAACAGGAGTTGGAAATTAATATTATGACCACACCCATGTTGCGGCAATATAAGGAAATCAAGTCCCAAACCGGTGATGCCATTGTTTTTTTCCGACTGGGCGATTTCTATGAGATGTTTGCCGAAGATGCCCTGTTGGCTGCTCCAATTTTGGAAATAGCGCTAACGGCCCGGGAGGCGGGACAAGGTGAAAAAATTCCCATGTGCGGAGTGCCGTACCATTCCGCCGACGGTTATATAAGCAAACTGGTGTCCGCGGGTTACAAAGTGGCTATTTGCGAGCAGGTGGAAGATCCCCGAACGGCCAAAGGCATAGTCAAAAGAGAAGTTGTGCGGATTATTACCCCGGGAACAACGGATATTGTCAGTTCGGAAACAAAAAATAACTATTTGGCCGCTGTTTATAAAGAAAAAGAATGGGGACTGGCCTACCTGGATATTACTACCGGCAACTTTTGCATTCTCCAGAGCTCATCGCTGCAAATCGTTCTGGCCGAACTGCAAAGAATCGAGCCCGCTGAATTGGTTCTGCCCGGGGAGCAGAGAATAGCTCCCGACCTTTTCCAGGACTATTATCAAAGCATAGGGGACAGGAACTGGTTTAGCAAGACGGAAGAACTTAAAGAAAGATTTCCGGGGCAGGCTGAACTTCTGGAACAAATGAAAGCGGCCGCCAAAGCCGCCTCCGGTTTGTGGCAGTATGTGCGTAATAATATTCCCCATTCCGAGCAAAACCATTTCTTTAAAATCTCCATGGTGCAACAAAGCAACACCATGATTTTAGATAAATGGACGCTTCGTAATCTGGAATTAGTGGATTCTTTAAGGGGCGACGGGGAAAAGGATACCCTTTATTCGGTTCTCAACTTGACCAAAACAGCTTTCGGCGCCCGCCTTTTACGCAATTGGATTCAACAACCCTTTTTGGATGCTCGAAAAATAGAAGAGCGGCTGGTAAAAGTAGAAGAACTGGTCAACAATACCTTCTTGCGTCACGATTTGCTTAAAGTGCTGGAAGCTGTTTACGATTTGGAACGTCTCTTGGGAAAACTGGCCCTGGGCCGGGGCAATGCCCGGGATATGTTGGCTTTGGGTTCCACTCTTGCTTGCTTGCCTCAGATCAGGCAAATAATTATAGAAAACAATTCTTCGGCGCTTAAGGATTATTTGCCGGCCCTTTCTTTCTTGGATGAATTGGCTGCCACCTTAAATGCCGCTCTTAATCCCGAAGCCCCTGTGAGTGTCCGGGAAGGAAATATTATTAAAAACGGCTTTTCGGAGGAAGTGGACAGTTTAAGGGCTATTTCCTCCGGAGGCAAGGAATGGATTGCCCGGCTGGAAAATAAGGAAAAGGAACGGACGAAAATCCGTTCTCTTAAAATAGGTTACAATAAGGTTTTCGGTTACTATATTGAAGTTACTAATGCCAATGCCCACTTGGTGCCGGAAGACTATATCCGTAAACAAACTTTGGCCAATGCCGAACGATTCATAACCCCGGAGTTAAAAGAATATGAGCAAAAGGTTCTCACGGCCCAGGAAAGATTGGTGGATTTGGAATATCAAATTTTTATGGAACTCAAGGAACAGGTTTTAAAGAATTCGGCCCAGATCGTTATGGCCGCCCATGCCTTGGCGGAAATAGATGTTTTTGTTTCCCTGGCGGAAGTGGCTGTTCGCTACGATTATCATAAACCGGAGATTAAAGACGACGGAATCATTAATATTTTGGAAGGGAGACATCCGGTAGTAGAAAGGCTCACTGATAATTTTGTGCCCAATGACACCTATCTTACCAGCAATAAACATCTGGCTTTAATTACCGGCCCCAACATGGCCGGTAAATCCACCTATATGCGCCAGGTAGCTTTAATTGTTCTACTGGCTCAAATCGGTTCTTTTGTCCCGGCCCAAAAAGCTTCGATTTCCTTGACGGATTGTATTTTTACCCGGGTAGGAGCTGCCGACCACCTGGCCAAGGGCCAGAGTACCTTTATGGTGGAAATGAATGAAGTGGCTTATATTTTAAAACACGCCACCTCCAAAAGCTTGATCATCTTAGATGAAGTGGGTAGGGGGACGGCCACTTTTGACGGTTTAAGTTTAGCTTGGTCCATAGCGGAATATTTGATCCAGAATAATTCGTTGAAGACCAAAACCCTTTTCGCCACCCATTATCATGAATTAACCCAGTTGGAAGAACGGTTTCCCCAAGTCTTTAATCTTCATGTTGCGGTCAAGGAAAAGGGGGATGATATTGTTTTCCTGTATAAAATACTTCCGGGCAAAGCCGACCGCAGCTATGGCATCCAGGTGGCCAAAATTGCCGGTTTGCCGGCACCTTTGCTGAAAAGGGCAGCCGCTATTTTGCGCGAACTGGAAAGCTCTCCAACTTCCGGCAAATTGGTCAAGGCTGTAGACGCCAACGCCCTGCAACCTTCCTTGTTTGAGTTGCCCCAGGTCCATCCCATACTCAAAGAATTGGAGGAATTGGACGTTGACAATCTTACACCCCGCCAAGCCTTGGAATACCTGTACGATATTGTGAATCGGATCCGCTCTTCAAAGATTATGTGATTTTTCTTACTCTCAAAAGTGTTTTATTATTTAATACGGTGTTGATTATTATTAGTAGCCCATTGATATATAGTAGCTGGTTGCAAGAAGGCCGTTGGAGGACGAACAAATAATTAGTAGAAAATGTTTTTATTAACTTTTGTTAACTGTTTGTTAACGGCTGGGGGGTAGAGCATGAAAATTGGTATTGATGTAGGCGGAACCTATACTGATGCGGTATTAATTGATTCCGGCCAGGTAAGGCAAACAGGGAAGGTGCCGACCAAACAGGACCGGCTGTTGGACACCGTACTGGAGGCCTTGGATTCTCTTGACATAGGAGCGAAAGCCTTTCCGCGGGAGAAAGTTGAAAATATACCGGTGAGTACCACTCTGGTCACCAACGCCATATTGCAAAATCGGTTATCGGCGGTGGAGCTGATTCTCCTTCCGGGATCGGGGATGAAACTGGATTCCTTGGCTTGGCCCGTTCCTTATCGAGTGCTGGGCGGGGAATTGGATTATCGAGGCCGGCGGGTTGCCGACCTTGACAGCCATGAAATGCAACAGTTAGCTGAAATTTTAAAAGAAAAGTTCCTCCAAGCCAAGCAACAAGGGGAGAAAGCCTTGGCCGTGGTATCCGGCAAGTTCGCTCACCGCAATTATATTTTGGAGCAGCAGTTGGCGGCTTATTTGCGGAAAGAGATACCGGATTTGACTGTAGCTTTGGGCAGCGAGTGGGGACAAACCAATTTCTTTCGTCGTTCATTAACCGCTTACCTTAACCTTGCCACCAGGGATTTGTTTTCCGACTTCCGGGATAAATTGACTAAAGCCGTTCGGGCTCGCGGTTTAAATGCTCCCATTAAGATCTTAAAAGCCGATGGAGGCATGCAGCAAGCCGAAAATATCCGGCCGGTGGAGTCCGTTTATTCCGGACCGGTGGCCAGCCTGCTGGGAGTATTGGCTCAAAGCCAGCCCGAAGAATCCTATATCGTCGTCGATGTTGGAGGCACAACTACCGATATTGGACTGGTGCTTTCGGGGAGGCCGCTGTTATCATCTAAGGGAGCCCATATTGGAAATTTTCTAACCAATGTTCCTTCCCTGGCGGTTCGCTCCGTGGCCGTAGGCGGAGATTCCGTTATCCTGTCTGCTGCAGGTAAACAAACGACCTCGGAAGGTGAGGAAAACATTAACATAGAGGAAAACATTAACATAGAGGAAAACATTAACATAAGCTTGGCCGATTACCGCCTGGGACCCGCTTATTGCTTGGGAGGCAATAATCCTACCACCACCGATGCCTTGCGTTATTTGGGCCTGATTGACTTCGGAGATTATATCCGGGCTGAAGAAGCCATGGCTTTACTTTTGCCTGAGGATATGAGGGAGATTCCCCGGCTTAGAAATGTGGCTCAAAAGGTTCTAAATCTTATGGTGGAAAAAATAGCTCTGACTATTGAGGCCTTGATTAAACAGTGGAAAGAAGAACCGGCTTATAAAATATGGCAAGTACTTAATCCTCAGCATGATTATATCTTTCCTATTAAGCTTAGCGGCGGAGGGGCCGGCGGCATAGCGGAAGCTTTAGGACAAAGGATGAACACCACTGCCGGCCTGGCAAAGCACTCTATGGTAGTAAACGCCATAGGGGCGGCTATGGCTAGACCTACTTTCTCCTGGACCCTTAATCTGGACACAAATCTTAGAAGATACAGAATTGAAGAAACGGGCGAGCAGGGAGAATGGCGGGGTTCCCTCAGACCCCATCGGGAAGTGGAACAATTCCTTAAGGATCTTGCTTCAAAACAAGCAAAGAAAATGGGCCTTGACGAATCTCAGTTGGAAACAGAGCCCTTTGATTATTTTCCTTTAATTGAAGGCTACCTGACAGTGGGGCAAATCGTTAGAGGACGGGTACATCTGCCACCGGGAGCTTTTCAATTGCAGAATTCTGGATTGCCGGCTTAAGGGGAAAAGAAAGGGGGGTATGCCGATGAAAAAAACGGGAATAGTCTTTTTCCCGGCTTTTGACTGGTCCTTGGGAGAAACCCATCCAGAAAGGGAAGAGCGTTTGCTCTATACCCAGGAACAAATATTTGAAGAAGGGGTAATGGATCTTCCCCAAATAAAACAGTATTCTCCAGCTGTCGCGGACTTAAGGGATGTTTTAAGGACTCAGGCTCTTTTCCCTAATCCGGACCGGCATGATCTGGATGCCCATCTGATCGCCGTTGGGTGTTCCCTCGTTTTAGGGAAAGCATTAATGGCCAAAGAAATTACAAACGGCTTTGTACTGGTCCGCCCGCCGGGGCATCACTCGGGTACTGTGGTCTGGGGCAACAGGGGTTTTTGTACCTTAAATAATGAAGCCATTTTGGTAAACTATTTAAGAACTTATTACGGCCTGAAAAAGATAGCTATTGTTGATACCGATGTCCACCACGGTGACGGGACCCAGGATATTTTTTATTATGATCCCAACGTTTTATGTATTTCAATCCACCAGGACGGAAGGACACTTTATCCGGGAACTGGTTTCTGCGAAGAAAAAGGAGGCCCTAATTCCTGGGGATCCATTGTCAATATCCCTCTTCCTCCGGGTATCGGGGACGAAGGATTTCTTTATGCTTTGGAAAAATGGGCCATGCCCGCAGTGAGGGAATTTAAGCCCGATATTATCATTAATTCCGCCGGGCAGGACAACCATTTTACCGACCCACTGGCTTCCATGAACGTTACTGCCAGGGGCTACGGAAAAATTACGGAAATGATCAGCCCTGACCTGGCTGTTTTGGAAGGCGGGTATTCCATTCAAGGAGCCCTTCCTTATGTTAACTTGGCTATTTTGTTGGCTTTAGCCGGGGAGGATTATTCCGGGGTAATTGAATCGCAGAAAATGAAACGCCGGGTTTTGGGCGGGGAAGAAGTCCGTGCTTATATTGATAAACTACATGAGTACTATAAACAAATTGAGCCCAGATGGCGTTATGCTCAAAGGCAGGAATGGCGGCTGCCGGCGGGAAATTGGGTAATCAGAGAGAGAGATATTTATTACGATACCGAGGGGATTAGAGAGCAGCGTTATGATCTTATTCGAGAATGCCGGCAGTGTGGCGGTACGGTATTTATTAGCACCAGCAACTTGAATACCGGGGAAAAAGCCGTGCTGGTCAAAATACCCTTTGAGGCTTGTCCGGCTTGTGAACAGGCGGGGTATGACCTGGCCGAACAATACAAAAAGTCGGCGCCAACCCTTCTTTTGCAAAATCAGCTTCATAATCGAATATCTTTCTGGGAAAACGGTAAGGAAGTGAATTTGTTTGCCACCCATAATTAAAATACTTGATCAGCACTGTATCAACCAGATAGCCGCCGGAGAAGTTGTGGAAAGGCCTCTGTCCGTGGTTAAAGAACTCGTAGAGAATGCCATTGACGCCGGGGCCAAGAAAATTGAGATCAGTGTGGAGGGCGGGGGGCAATCCCTGATCAAAGTCAGGGACGACGGTTGCGGCATGCTTTCCGAGGACTTGAAACTGGCCATCTTGCCCCATGCTACCAGCAAAATTACCAGGATTGAAGATCTTAATGATTTAAGGACTTTGGGTTTTAGGGGAGAGGCTTTGTCCAGTATTGCCGCCATCTCCAAATTAAGTATCGTATCCCGCCGGCCGGAGGAAGCGGTAGGCTGGGAGATACGGGTTGAAGGAGGAAAGCTGGTTTCCTTTACGGAAACGGGCTGTGCACCGGGAACAGTGGTGACGGTAACCGATCTTTTTTTCAACACCCCTGCGCGCCGTAAGTTTTTGCGTTCCCCAAATACGGAGTTCGGGCTGATATCGGATATGATAGGCAGATTGGCTTTGGCTAACCCGGATATTTCTTTTTCCCTGCGCCATCCTCAAACCCCGGTTTTAAATACTACGGGCAGGGGGGATTTGTTGGATACCATAGCGGCAGTGCTGGGAAACGAAACGGCCCGTAAAATGCTGCCTTTGGAATTTAAAGGCAATAATATTGAAATATCCGGTTTCATCGGCAGCCCTGAATTGGTAAGAAACTCCCGGGACGGGGTAACATTCATAGTCAATGGCCGCTTTGTCCGCTCTCAGCTTTTGTATCAGGCTTTAAAAGAAGGTTACCATACTCTAATACCGGCGG
>JAAYII010000295.1 GCA_012523535.1 Peptococcaceae bacterium | reverse complement strand
TCCTGGGAATTGCGGCCGGGCTTATCAGAAATCCCGCCATGCTTAACGAATTATCCAATATTCATGTGGATTTTAGAATTCCCCAGTTTTCCCTGGGGCGCATCACTTGGTCGGAATTCTTGATGGGTTCGTTGATTCTGGCGATTCCTCAAATACCTATGACTTTGGGCAATGCCATAATTGCTACAACATCCGAGAATAACAGGCTGTTTCCCGAACATCCGGTGACTGAAAATAAATTGGCCTTTTCCCAAGGGATTATGAATATAATCTCCCCCCTTTTTGGCGGCATTCCTATGTGCCATGGGGCTGGAGGTATGGCGGGGCATGTACGTTTTGGAGCGCGTACCGGCGGAGCCCTGGTTATCCTGGGAGGAATACTTCTCCTTGTCGCTTTGTTTTTTAGCAGCTCGGTTATCATTATTTTCAACGTTTTTTCCACAAGCATCTTGGGAGTTATTTTATTCTTTGCCGGGTTGGAACTGGCCGTTTCCGCCCGCGATGTGGACCGGAAAAAAGAAGATTTTTATATTCTCATAGTCACGGCCGGCTTCTCTCTCTGGAATATAGGAATAGGCTTGCTCGCCGGTTTGATCATGCAGGAAATGTTGAAGAGAAAGATATTTAAAGTTTAACGTCTTTTGGGCAGCATATGGATGGCGGTGCCAAAGTAATCCTCCGTGGCTTCCGTGATTCCCTCGACAAAGGTGGGGTGAGGGCGGATGACGGAGGCCATTTGTTCGGCGGTCATTTTCATGGCCACAGCCGTGGTCAACTCGCTAATAATATCCGTGGCCCGGGCGCACATGAGATGGGCTCCGATCAGCACATCGGTCTTGGCATCAAACACCAGCTTGATAAAGCCCCGATCCTCATTGGTGATCATGGATTTGCCGTTTCCGCCCATCAGATATTTGCTGACCTTAACCTCTATGCCCCTTTCTTTCGCCTGCTCGGCGGTAAGACCTACGGCGGCTATTTCCGGGCTGGTGTAAACACAATTGGGAATGGCATTGAGATTGACGGAACAAGAACCGCCCACAATATGGTCAATGGCGTTCAACCCTTGGGCCGAGGCGGCATGGGCCAGCTGGGTACTGTTGGCGGTGCAGTCCCCGATGGCATAGATATTGGGAATATTGGTCTGCATGTTTTCATTAATCAGGATAAAGCCGTTGTCGTCCAGGGCAATATCAACCCCCTCCAGGAAAAGTCCCTCCGTCACGGGAGCCCGGCCGATGCAAACCAGCACTCCGTCGCAGACCACTTCTTTAATCTCATCCTTGCGGGCTATCTTGCACACCAGTTCGCTGCCCGTCTTTTGGATATCCTGGATTTTGGCCGGGGTGATGATATTAATCCCCCGCTTTTTAAACAGGGCCATAATGTTTTTGGATATTTCCGTATCCATGCGGCGCAACAAGTTCTCCCTGGAGCCCACGATGGTAACTTCGCAGCCCAGGTTGTTATAAAGGGAGGCAAATTCCACCCCGATAACCCCGCCGCCGGAAATCAGGATGCGCTTGTAAAACTTGGCGTCGGCGGCCAGGGCGTCGTCCGTGGTGATGACGTTCTCCAGACTCTGCATCGCTTCCGGCAGCAGCTTGGGTTTGGAACCGGTAGCGATAATTATGTATCCGGTCTCCACTTCCCGCATACCTTCGGCGGTATCGATAACCACGGTATGAGGATTCTTGATCGCTCCTCTGCCGCGGATAATCTCCACTTTATTGGCTTTCAGCAGTTGTTCCACCCCGGAGCGCAATTTCAGCACCACATCGATTTTGCGCTTGTTGATGACATCGAAATCAAAGCCCACCTTTTCGGCAACCAGCCCGAAGATCCCGCCCTCCAGGGCTTCCTTGTAAAGATTGGCGCTATGGATCATGGATTTGGTGGGAATACAGCCTCGATTCAAGCAGGTGCCGCCAATATCCCAACTCTCGACGACAGCGGTTTTAAGTCCTTTTTGGGCTCCCCTGATGGCCGCCACATATCCTCCGGGGCCGGAACCGATCACAACCAAATCAAAGTTATTCATCTTTCCATCATTCTCCTACCAAATTTCTTTCTTCATCCAGTTACCGGATTTTCGCGTTTTTTCCTGCCGGACTTCCTACATTCTTCTTACCGGATTTCCCGGACTTTTCCTACCGGATTCCAGCGTTTTTTTCCAAAATTTCCTGCGCTTTCGCCTACCAGATTTCCTGGGTTTTTATTAAATCTATTATATCTGCCAGCGCTTCCTGTTCCAATTTTCCTTCCAGCCCTCTTAGGGCATCCACTATTGACTCCAGCCGGAAACGGACACCGGTCAGGCAAGAGACCAGAAGCTCGGCAATGGTTTCATCCATGGCATCGGAAAATACCTGCACCTCGGCAATGCTGTCCCCTTGGATCTGAAGGTTTATGCTGATCTCTCCCCAGTCAAAGCGCCGGCTTAAGGACAGATCCGCCTTCATTCTTTTGCCGAAAAGCCATTTATGGGAGGCGTATTTTTCTTCAAGCTTCTTGATTTCCTCCCTGTCCAAATCCCTGTCCGGGATGCTTTCCGGCTCTGCCCCATAGATTTCGGCGAAAGCTTTTATTAATGCCCGCTTCAAATCGGGGATATTGATACTATTGTTAAGCTCCTTCAAATTTACTACCCGGCTTTTGACGGAGGACACGCCTTTGGAGCGCAGTTTGTCCCGGGAAACGTTCAGATACTTAGTCATATTCTCCAAATCCACGTCCACAATAATGGTGCCGTGATGGTAACAGCGTCCCAGATGCCTGTAAAAGGCGTTACCGGAAAACTTTCTCTGGTCAATGCAGAGATCGTTTCGCCCGGTCTTTTCCGCCTTTAGCCCAAAATCCTCCAGGGCACGGACAATCACGGACAATTGCCTGTCCACATCGTAATCCCGCTCCTTGACCAGAAAGGTAAAATTGAGATTGCCCAGGTCATGGTAGACGCTTCCCCCGCCGCTTAAACGCCGGGCCAGCTTTCCCCCGTCCGCTTCCAGTTTTTCCGTATTGCACTCTTTTAAGGCGTTTTGATTGCGGCCGATGACCACGGTATGCTTGTTTTGCCATAGATAAAGAATGCATTCCCCATCTTCCACCAGATGCAAGAGATGCTCTTCAATAGCCAGGTTATGGTAAGGGCAAGTTGAATCGGAAATATAGATCCTTGTCCTGGTAATCATATTCTCCCCCATGAATAATAAATAATGGGGCTGCTGCCAAACTGCCCGAGCTATCCCCGCAAGGAGATAACTCATTTAGCAACAGCCTCATTAATGGCAAAACCGTTAATCAAAGTTATAGCGCAAAATCGGATTTCTCGCTGCAGTCACTTCATCCAAACGGCGCACCGCCGTTTTGACCGGAGCCTGATGCAAAGCTTCCGGATCTGTGCAGGCCTTTTCATAGAGTTCCCGGTAGACCTTCACAGCCTCGTCAATGGACTGCTTGGATTCCGTATCGGTGGGCTCAACCATCAGGGCTTCATGCACAATAAGCGGGAAATAAACGGTGGGCGGATGCATGCCATTGTCCAGCAAGCCCTTGGCGATGTCCAGGGCGCTGACCCCCGTTTTCTTTTTCAGCGGCTCCGCCGTCAGCACAAACTCGTGCATGCACCTGCCGGGATAAGCCACCTGGTACAAATCTTCCAGCTTTTTCATCATGTAATTGGCATTGAGCACGGCACTCTTGGCCGCTTCCGGAATGCCCTCCCGGCCCAGGGTAAGGATATAGGCGAGAGCCTTGAGCACCACCAGGAAGTTGCCGTAAAAGGCTTTCATACTGCCAATAGTATTTTCATAATCGCCGGAGAAATAAAATTCTCCGTCCTTTTCTTCCACCCTCGGAACCGGCAAGAACTTCGCTAGGAAAGCTTTGCAGCCCACAGGGCCGGAACCCGGTCCGCCTCCCCCATGGGGAGTGGAAAAGGTCTTGTGCAGATTGAGGTGAACAATATCAAAGCCCGTATCGCCGGGACGAACAATGCCCATTACCGGGTTGAGATTGGCCCCGTCGTAATAGAGCAGTCCTCCCGCCTGATGAACTATTTCGGCGATTTCCACAATATTCTTTTCGAACAAACCCAAGGTATTGGGATTGGTAAGCATGAGACCGGCGGTATCCTCACCCACGGCCGCCTTCAGGGCCTCCAGATCCACCAGCCCGTCTTGGCCGGAGGAAATACTTACCGTGGTAAAGCCGGCCATGGTGGCGCTTGCCGGGTTGGTCCCGTGGGCGGTATCGGGAACGATAATCTTTGTTCTTTTCTTATCCCCGCGGGATTCATGATATTTCTTAATTAATACCAGCCCCGTAAACTCCCCGTGAGCTCCCGCCGCCGGCTGGAAAGTCATATAATCCATCCCGGTGATCTCGCAAAGGAGCTTCTCCGCCAGGCGCAAGGCTTCCAAGCAACCCTGGACGGTATGGGCGGGCTGCAAAGGATGAATATCCGCAAAGCCGGGCAGACCGGCTATCTCCTCATTGATTTTCGGGTTATACTTCATGGTGCAGGAGCCAAGTGGATAATAGCCGCTGTTCACGCCGAAAGTCTGCGATTCCAGCTCCGTATAGTGCCGGGAGATTTCCCCCTCGGTAACCTCCGGCAGTCTGAGTTCCTGCCCTCTTTGCTGTTCGGCTTTAAGCTCGTAAGCTTCCACGTCACAGGGAGGCAGGATCTCACAGGAAAGACCCGGGGTGCTTCTTTCAAAAATCAGCTTCATTCTTGGATCCCCTCTTTCAATATAGCCACAAGCCGGTCAATTTCTTCTTTGGTGTTCATCTCGGTAAAACACCAAAGAATACATCCTTCATACGGCCCCTCGAGAGGATATCCGCCAAGTATTCCTTCTTCCTCCAGCTTGGCCATCAATTTATTTACATCTACCGGACACCTGGTTACAAATTCATGGAAAAATTCAGCGTCAAACACCAGCTCATATCCGGGAAGCGAGGAAATATGCTTTGCCGCATAATGGGCCTTGGCAAGACACTGGTTGGCCACTTCTTTTAGTCCGGTAGGTCCCATGGTGCTCATATAGCAAGCTGCCGTAAGGGCGCAAAGCGCCTGATTGGAACAGATGTTGGAAGAGGCTTTTTCTCTTCTGATGTGCTGTTCTCTTGCCTGCAATGTTAAAACAAAAGCGCGCTTGCCCTCTATATCTTTAGTTTGGCCCACGATTCTTCCGGGAAGCCTCCTTGTGAGTTCCTGGACGCAGGCCATAAAGCCCAGATAGGGTCCGCCAAAACTAAGGCTGATGCCCAGGGGCTGCCCCTCTCCCACGGCAATATCCGCCCCGCACTCTCTCGGTGTTTTGCCGATAGCCGCAAAAATCGGATTGATACACATAACGGACTTGGCGCCCGCTTCCCGGGCTACCTTGAAACAGGCTTCGGCGTCTTCGATGATTCCGTAGAAATTGGGCTGCTGCATTAAAAAGACGGCACTTTTTTCATTAAGATTTTCCTTTAAAAAAGCCAGATCGGTAACGCCGTCTTTTTCCGGAACCACCACCAGCTTACGCCCTGCGGCATAGCAATAGGTTTTTACGGTCCGCAGGTAGTCGGGATGCAGGGTTGCCGAAACAAAGACCTCATCCCGTTTCCTGTCCACACACATGGTGATGGCTTCCGCGCAGGCCGTAGCCCCGTCGTAGACGGAAGCATTGGCCGTATCCATGCCCGTCAGCTCGCAAATCATGGTCTGGAATTCAAAGATAGACTGCAGCACACCCTGGCTGATTTCCGGCTGGTAAGGCGTATAAGCTGTGACAAATCTTTCCTTGGAGGCCACGGCCTTAACAATGGCGGGAATATAATGCCGGTAGGCGCCCGCACCCCTGAAAATGGTGCGAAACACCTTATTTTTGCCGGCAAGGGCCTCCATTTGGCGTCTAACCTCCAGCTCGCTTTTCCCTGCAGGGATATTAAGCCCGCCTTTGAGTTTCACCTTGTCCGGAATCTCGTTGTACAAATCGTCAAAAGAAGCAAGCCCGAGAAAGTCCAGCATTTTTTGCTGCTCGGCTTTGGAATTCGGGATATAGGACCCCATGTTATTCCTCCTCTTGACAGTATCTTTCGTAGGTCTCCGCATCCATCAAGTCGCTGACATCCGTGATGTTGCTTACTTTTATAATCCAGGAGCCGTAAGGATCTTCATTGATGCTTTGCGGGCTGTCGGCAACATCCTCGTTGACCTCGGCCACCACGCCCTCAACCGGGCTGTAAATATCGGAAACAGCTTTTACCGACTCGATGTCGCCAAAGGGGGTATCGCAGGCAACCTCATCCCCCACTGCGGGCATGTTGATAAAGACCAGATCTCCCAGATGTTCCTGGGCATAGTCGGTTATTCCTATCAAAGCGGTGGTGTCATCCAAAAACTTTACCCACTCATGAGTTTTTGAATACTTTAAATCCTTTTCTACTCTCATAACTATCTCCCATTCCGCCGCTGCCGCGGCTAAATTTATATAATTAAAATAATATATACATTAATTTATATAATTTTATATAACATATACCTTTAAAAATATATACATG
>JAAYII010000294.1 GCA_012523535.1 Peptococcaceae bacterium | reverse complement strand
TCCGGCTTGCCCATTTCCTCAACCGCTTGATGCATGGCGGCAATAACGGCAGGAGGAAGGGGGCGGGTTACGGCTCCAATTCCCATCCTGATAATATCGGCTTTTGGGTTTTGCTGTTTAAATTGATTTACCCTGCGGGCTATCTCGGAAAAAAGATAGCTCCCCGGCAGTTTCAAATAGTTTTCATTAACAAATGCCATCTAAGTATTCCCCCTTAAATTAAGCACTTCATCTATAATAGCAGTTTTCTTTTTGGAACAAAATAGATAACAATGTATAAATTATAAATTGTCCACAAGGCTCTCATCAAGTATTTGGCCCCGAAAAACATAAGCCGCCGGCCCGGTCATATAAACCAAGTCGTCCTGTCCCCATTCTACCTTTAAATCTCCTCCGGGCAAATGAACTATCGCTTTTCTTTCGCTGCGACCGGCAAGGACGGCAGCCACCAGGGAGGCACAGGCTCCCGTCCCGCAGGCCAAAGTCGGGCCTGCTCCTCTCTCCCAGACTTTTACGGTCAGCTCCCGGGGGTTTTCTACTTTTACAAACTCCACATTCGTCTTCTGGGGAAAATAGGGATGCTTTTCCAAGGCCGGACCAAGAAGCTCAAAATCAAGCATCTTAAAATCTTCAACAAATACCACACAGTGCGGGTTGCCCATGGAAACAGGGGTAATTAAAAGCTTCCGTCCGCCTACTTCCAATTCTTGCTCGACCAGCGGGCTCTCCCCGTCGCTTAATACAGGAATAAGTTTAGGAACCAAAATCGGTTTTCCCATGCATACCGTTGCAGCTTCAAACCTATTGTTCTCTATTTCCAATTTAACAGTTAAAATTCCGGCCAGAGTTTCTATGCTCATGGTTTCTTTGGGCACATAACCGGCATCATAGACATAGCGGGCAAAACAACGAATTCCATTTCCGCACATCTCCGGTTCAGAACCGTCAGGGTTAAAGATCCTCATCCTGGCATCAGCCCGCCGGGAAGGAAGAATCGCAATTAAACCGTCACCCCCTATGCCCAATTGTCGATGGCATAGACGGCGGCTAAGCTCAGGATAATTAATCTCCGGCGAAAAAAGAAAATGATCCAGGCAGACAAAATCATTTCCCAGACCATGCATTTTAACGAAATCCATATGATTTCCTCCTTGGTGAATCTAACACCTTTTCTTACAGGATACTATGCAGATAAACAAGGGTCAAGAGAAGGCCAACCAGAGCAATGTTTATACCGGATCTTTACGGTCCAAAGTCATGATATAATTATAAAAAGGTAATAATATTTTTGTTACTGCTAAATAACCAAATAAGGCAAAGGAGTAATGACCTTGGCTAAATACGATGTTGCTGCCTGGATGGTGCCCTTGGAAAGCGGTTTAACCAAAAGGACAATCCTTAAAATTCTCGATATGTTGCCGGATGATTGCGATTTGGTACCGTTTGAAATTCACGAAGAAAACTCCTCAGCTTACGGTTATGCCACCATTGAAGCGGTGGAAGAGGAAAACGGTTTGGAAGCAATAATTGATCTGCTCTCTCCCATGGTTGCAGACTGGACGGAGGATGATTCCGAATACACAACAACATTGCCCAAGGGCAAAAAAGTTTTTATCGGCTGTGATTACCGGACGGTTTACTGGTACGGAGAAACGGATAACGGGGACGATTCTCCTGTCTCTTCCTAACCGGAGACAGGAATCGGTCCCCGTACTTATCTTACGATACTTATTATAGTATTTTTTCTTATGTTTTTCCCGTCTTTGTCAGGATGGGATTCGTTCCGGATATACGAAATCACCTCGTCGGGTGAAATGTTCAAGGCTGCGGCAAACTCCTCGTTCATGTTTTTTTCGGCAATCTTCATAATATCTTCGTCGGCTTTGGCCAGCTTTTTGCCGTGACTCATCTTCTCCTTTTTTTTGAGATACATGGTTTTAAC
>JAAYII010000024.1 GCA_012523535.1 Peptococcaceae bacterium | reverse complement strand
TATTAATTGTATATTTTATTACACCGACCAAAATTAAAAACTTTGTTCTATTCCTCTTCAGTCTAGTCTTTTATGTTTTTTCTATTGTTTACGGAGGAATCCAGTCCGTTTTTGTTCTGGGTTTTTCCATTGTTTTCAGCTATCTTCTGGGCTTATGGCTGGATGCCGCCCGGAGCAAAAGTTGGCGCAAAGGTGTATTGATTTTAGGTTTGGGGAGCAATTTGCTGCCCTTGGTTTATTATAAGTACTATAATTTTGCAGCAACAAACATTAATTACTATTTACACTGGCAAATTACGATAAGTGATGTTTTCTTACCGTTGGGGATTTCCTTTTTTACTTTTAAGGCTTTGTCCTATTTGATTGATGTTTATTGGCAAAAAACTGAAGCCGAGCGGAATATTATAGATTTTGCTCTATACTTGTCAATATTTACGCAAATTATGTCCGGGCCAATTATGCCTTATAAGGACATGAGAGATGAATTGAAAAATCGTGTTGTTACCTTGGATGCGTTTACCTATGGAATTAGGCGTTTTTGTTATGGTCTGGCCAAGAAAGTATTGATTGCCGACATATTGGGCCAAACAGTAGATATGATATTTAGCGCCGCTTCCGGCCAGCAAATCGATATTCCTACCGCCTGGTTGGGAATGATTTGTTATACCCTGCAGATATATTTTGATTTTTCCGGTTATACGGATATGGCCATCGGTCTTGGCAAAATGTTTGGTTTTGGCACCATGGAGAATTTTAATTATCCTTATATATCGCGTTCAGTAACGGAATTCTGGAGAAGATGGCATATTTCCCTTTCTTCCTGGTTCCGCAATTATTTATATATACCCATGGGCGGAAACCGTTACGGCAATGTTTACTTTCATTTATTTATTGTTTTCCTGGTCACAGGTATTTGGCACGGCGCATCCTGGACCTTTATTGTCTGGGGACTATGGCACGGCCTGTTTGTTATCTTGGAAAGAATGTTCGCTCACAGTTTATGGTATAAAAGAATACCTTCTGCAGTTAAAACTATTGTAACTTTGTTGATTGTCGCCATGGGTTGGGTTCTTTTCCGCGCAGCAAACCTTGCTGAGGCGCTTACTTATTTTAAATTGCTTTTTGGTTTGGGAAGCGATACTTCTTCCTTGGAATTTACCTTTATGTATTATTTTAATCCCCAGCTTGTCTTTACACTCATTATTGCCTGCTTTTTAAGCGCTCCCTTGGTTTCCAAATTGGAGCTCTTCTTATCTCAGAAATCCTGGCTTAAAGTGGGTAGAGTGGTTTTAATGAGTGTTCTGATGGTTATAAGTTTAATGTTTGTTATGACCGGTACCTATAATCCTTTCATCTATTTTCAGTTTTAACTAAATTATGGGTAAAAAAGTAAGAGGGAAACAGTATGAAGAAATTAGATCTCATCACCGTTATAGTTTTTGCGGTTATTTTGTTGATTCCGATAATTACTTTTAATTACAAACCCGAGCAAATTTCGGATATTGATAACCGGAAGCTGGCGGAGTTGCCTACTGTTACTTCAGATACCCCGGTGACGGATTTGATAAAAGAGTTAAATTCCTATGTTAATGATCGGATTGGCTTGAGGGATTATTTCATAACTTCTTCTGTAATTCTACAGGATAAATTATTCGGTGTGTTGGTCCATCCCCTTTATACCAACGGAAAAGAAGGCTATGTTTTTCTCAAGCTAAACCCTCAATTAACCGATTTTGATTATATTAACGAATTTGTAGACTTTGTGGCCAAACTGCAGGACTATTGCCGGCAAAGAAATGCGGTTTTCCTTTTTAGCTTGGAACCCTCCAAGCAAATTGTTTACGAGCAGTACTTGCCTGAAGGTGTCAATTATAAAAATGACCGCCTGGAGGTAATGTTGAAGGGTTTGGCAGAGAAAAAAATCAATTATGTTTACACCGCACCCGCTTTGATCGAAGCCAGTAAAGAGTTGCAAGTTTATAATGTCAAGTATGATGCCGGGCATTGGAATGATCATGGGGCCTTTGTGGGCATTTCAATTATACTTAAAAACTTGCAAAATAATTACCCGTCTCTGAGCCTGCCGAAAAAAGAGGATTATGATATTTCATATGAGTTACGTACTTCTTTGCCTGTTTCCTATCACCCCATAAGGGAGGAGGTCCCGGTCTACACTCTGAAAAATCCTCAGACTGTCCGCCTGGATACCTATAAGGATGAAATCAAGCTGAATGAAACAGGTTGGTATTATTCTTATTGCCTAAATCCCAATAAGCCTACGGCACCTAAAATTCTTGTTTTCATGGGCAGTTATTTTCTAGGGAAAGAAAAATATATAGCCGAAAGTTTTTCCAAAACTGTTTTTGTGCATAGTTATAAGAACATCAGGATATTGATTATTACTTTAATATCTTTCAACCTGACATAGTGCTTTTTCAGACAGTGGATTATGCGACAAAAGATTTATATTATCCCTTGAACCTCATCCGGGATGTGGAATATAGTCCCGCTTACAACACAATGGAAAATTTACCGACTGCTGATTTTGCCTCTGTAGCGGCAAAAAAGGGACAAGAATGGAGAAAAGTCGCTTTAGACAGCGACAGGCAGCTTGTGGACTTTACAATTCCCGTTTCAGGAGACAGGATCTCTTATGCCTATGCCCAAATTAATGACGAGTTTTATGATTTTAGGGTGGTTTCCCAGCAGGGTGAACAAATGATCAGCATTACTTTGGACAAAAATATTATTTTGTCTGCCAGGAGTATGCAGATAATCCTTATTTCCGCCGATAAGACCATGCAAAGAAAAATACCATTGGATTTTGGATTAAAATAAAAAACCATAAAAATAAAAATCTTTAACTTTAAATAAAAAATCTTTAGAAATGAATCAAAAGGAATGGAACCAAGAACCGTTAAAAAAACGCCACTCTAACGAGTGGCGCTAAATCTCTTTAAATCTTTGATTTTGTTATATAGTGTGTTACGGCTGATACCCAATTCCTTGGCCGATTTACTTATATTCCAGTCATTTTTTTCCAAGTTACTTATTATCAATGCCTTTTCATACTGTTTTAAGCTTCCTTGATAGACAGATACCGAAAGCATATTTTCGCTTGCTAAATAAGAAGGCAGCACATCCGGTGTTATTTCATTGCTCTCAGCAAAAACCACGGCGCTTTCAATAACATTGATTAATTCTCTGACATTTCCCGGCCAGCTGTAATTGCAAAAAATTTCCATAGCCGAGTCACTGACTTTAAAAGGAGGCTTGTTCATTTGTTGGCAAGTTCTGTGAAGATAATAGTAAATGAGCTGGGGAATGTCCTCTTTTCTTTCCCGAAGGGGAGGAAGTTTAATATTTATTACATTTAGTCTGTAATATAGATCTTCACGGAAACAGCCTTTCTTAACTTCTTGCCTCAAATCCCGGTTGGTGGCCGCTATTATGCGGACATCCAAGGTCTTAGGCTTATTGCCGCCAATGCGTACTATGGTTTTATCTTGAAGGAATCTAAGTAGATGAACCTGCATATCCAAGGGCATTTCGCCGATTTCATCCAGGAACAAGGTCCCTTTCTCCGCCATTTCCAGTTTACCTGTCATTCCACCTTTTTTAGCACCGGTAAAAGCTCCTTCTTCATAGCCAAACAGTTCACTTTCGATTAAACCCTTTGGAATTGAACCGCAATTAATGGGAACAAAGGAACCTTTTCTTTTGCTTTCGGAGTGAATAATTTGAGCAATAAGTTCTTTGCCTGTACCGCTTTCCCCTTCTATTAATATACTGGTGTTTACTTGGGCGGCTTTAAGGGAACGTTCAACCACATCCAACCATTTTTTTGATTCGCCGACGGGCCGAATCGGTCCCAACTTGGTCTTGGGAATGTAGCTAATTTTATTTGTTCCCAGCGGCTCTAAAAACAGAATGGAGTTGTTATTGTTCCTAGTACTGTGTTTAGTTATTTTACATTTGATTTTTTGGCTTTTGACCATTAAATCCAGCTCAGTTTTCAAATTTTTATGTTTAATTAAATATCTATTTTCATCTCTAATAATCTTATCATAGGTAATCCCGGTTATTTTTTCGATTGAATCGGCTTCCATCAAGCTAAGCAATTTTTCATTGGCATCGACAATAATACCGTTTTTGTCCAGTACAAGGGAATAGTGTTCAATAGAATCCAGCAATAGACTTAAGATACTTTCCGAACTGGTTCGTTTATTTTTTTCTTTGATAAGATTATACTTGTTCTCTATAATTTGGGCGGCCAATTTAAACAGTTTTTTGTCGCTTAAATTGAGTTGCCCAAAAGGATTGGAAATACAAACAACGCCAACGATTTTGCCATCCGAATCGTTAATAGGTATAGCAAAACAACTGCTGGTATGTAAGTGCGAGGCGTAGTGTTCATAGCCGTTGACTTCCACTAAATCGTTTTCTACTAAGGCCGTACCTACGGCGTTTGTACCAATGTGTTCTTCACTGCACATTGCGCCCAGCGGTATAT
>JAAYII010000293.1 GCA_012523535.1 Peptococcaceae bacterium | reverse complement strand
TTAATCTAATCCCAAAATAATTTTTAAATCCCCGTTCGGTCCGAAATTTATACATTATTTGGCGGCAAAAATTGCGGCAGCTCGTTTTTTCACTTCAGAATAATCTTCATCTATGCCGAGAAGAAGATTCATAACATGCCTTACTTTTAAATCTGTTGCCAAACGAGCAAAATTGAGGACACAACTCATACAATAGCTTACTAGTATTTCAGCACCGCTGTTCCTCGCTTCTGTTAATCTGTTTATCACCAGGTTGTCCGCTAAATCCGGCCGGAAATGAGAAACTTGTCCCCCGCTGCCACAACAAGGAGAGTCCCGAAGTATATTCGCCATTTCAACCAGTTTATAGCCTTGATTCCGGAGAGCAGTGCGGGCCTGAGCCGCAAATAATCCATCAAACCTGTCCGGACAGGAATCATGAATGGTGCATCGGGGCAAATCTATTTGCATACCCGGCGGAAAATCTATAGTCTCATATACAGTGAATAATCTAACTCCCAATGGTTGAAGAGCCTTTTTGAGCTTATAATAACAATTGGGACAAGCGGTAACTAGGCTTTTAATTCCCAACTTTTCGATCTTGGTAACCAAAGAATCCGTAAATTGACTGGCCCGGTATCTAAAACCCATTTGATTCAAAGGCAATCCGCAGCAGTCAGTTATAATTCCGCCACAACCTTGCTGCCAACGTATACGGTTATATATTTCTCTGGTCAAAGCCGGAGAATAGGTCATTAAGGTACAACCCGGAAAAAAGAAAACAGATGAGTTTTTATCTCTTTTTAAATCATTATAATCAACAGCATAATACCGGCGGTAAGTACTCATAACATTATCTTTATTATCAGGCATAAAATAATTGAATTCTTCGGCATCAAGCTCCTGATTCTGTATTGCTTGCTCTCTTCTTGCCTGAAACATACCCATAGGGTTTAACTCCAAGGGACATACCGCCCGGCACTTGGCGCATAACGAACAGGCATAAGCATCTTCCTTCGATATTCCTCTCCTGGCCATTTCAGCAGGGGAAGTATTTTCGCTTAAAAATGCACAACCGCTGACACATAAACCACATTCGCTGCATTCGGCTTTGATCCTCGCAAGGTCAGTTTGAAGATTACCGGTTGTATTGTTACAGGCCATTCCTTTATCCTCGCTTCTTCGATTTTTGTTACTTGTTATGGAATTGGCAAATATCTTTCCCAACTAACTATTTCTTCAATGCTTTTTCGATTCTTTTCGGGCAAAGCTTCTTCAAGCGGATAGCCCATAGGAAGCAATGCTACCGGTTCCAAATGTTCCGGCAAAGCTAATATTTTATGACATTTTGCTGCATCAAAAGCACATACCCAACAAGTACCAATACCCAAATCCGCTGCGGCCAGTGTCATATGGTCAATAGCAATGGCAAGATCGATATCGCAATGGTCTTTGCCGTCCTTTCTTTTCCAAGACCTGGAGTGATCACCGCAAGCAACTATAATAACCGGAGCCTGGGAAAGCCAGCTTGACGGATATACTTCCGCAATTTGTTCTATCATCTTCTTTTCCGTTATCACGATAAAGTGCCAGGGTTGATAATTGGCAGCGGAAGGAGCAATTCTTGCCGCCTCTAAAACTTGGAGGATTTTTTCTTTTTCAATAGTCCGATCTTTATACTTTCTAACAGAACATCTTTTTCTTGCTATTTCAATAAATGTCATTTCCATCCCACCTTTAAAAGTGTTTCTCAAGTATTATGATACCACTTCACCGCGGAAAATATGGGCATTTCTCATTAATGCAATCCTTGTTTTGCTTATATTGCCTGCATTTATAGTCAATATCGAACATTTTGGCAAAATATTCGGTATTACGCATAAAGGTTTTAATCGAGGTAACAGTTTCCCTTTTACAGCACCTAGGCCCGCCATGCTTGCTAATAGCCAACAGAGCAAGTCCGGTAATCCTGTTGGCTAAAGCCCGCTTCTCAACCTCCATTGGCGTTACTCCTTCTAAGACCGACAGAGCAATACCGGTTCCGACACAAGCCCCACATGTTCCATAATAACCACAGCCACCGCCTTTAATATAACTACCCCGAGCAATGCTCTCTTTAATTTTTTTGCTGTCCTTTTGGCCCGTAAAGTTCTGATAAGCAGCTACCAGCACAGCAGGTACAATACTATGATATTCCGGACCATGCATATTCAAACCGGGGAGTTCAAAAACCTGGGAAATAAGCCTAAGGGGATTTTTTTCCCTACTGGCTACTAGAAAACTTTCTAATTTTTGAAATATATCGGCACTATGACATAGGTCGCAAATATAATGACCGGCACTGCAGCTAACATTGGCGGTAAATTGCTTGCCGCAAACAAAGCAGGTATATTCCGAGCGGTCGGTACGGTAAATAAGTTCTCGGCCACAAATCAGACATCCTTCTGTTTGGAGAACATTTCCAGCCGCTGGAGTCTTGCCGGTAATTTGTTTAATTCTATTTTTTACATACTGCTTAGCTCTGCTTAAATCAGTTGCATCGGCTTGCTCCTGCTGCCGGTAAAGGGTTTGCCCTTCTGTACTGCTTAGATTATAGGCACAAAAGGGTATTATCTTACCTGCGGGGCTTAAGACATGCAAGCTGCACTCTTTAAGCCTCTCCAGATCTATGTTCCAGCAATCCTGAAAAGCCATCCCGGTAAGGGAAAAGCCGTGAGATTTAAGGCGATTTAAAAAATAAACCAAATCATAGGATTGTTTGTTTTCTTCGCTACACTCCCCGCCGCTGTCTGTTCTTACCCAGCGACGAGCAACAAAATTCCTATTCTTTTCCACAGCCGTGGAAAAAGATGGACTTAGATTCGGTTGGCAACAGCAGCTTTCAGAGTCACTTTTAGGGGTTAGAGCCTGAATACTGCCGTCCGACAGCAATATAAAATCGCCGTGAAAACCGCAACGGGCATGATCACAGCCCGAAGGGGCAAAATCTTCTATTTTAAAAATCCCGCTAGTCTGTTCAACAATGCCCTTTATTATTTCCGGCAGGGTAATTCTCTGTTCATCGGAAGGAGCTGTTGGATACCTGCCAAAATAACTTACCGGCTGAAAATGTATACCTCTGACGTCGGGAATCCTGGACAGGCCATAGTTTACAATCTCGCCGATGTTATCGTCGTTAACTCCCGGTACAATTGTCGGCACCAAAACAACGCCCAGCAGGTTGGCACCGCAGTTGCGGATAGCCTTTTCTTTAACGGTCAATAAATTGCGGCCTCTGAGCCGCTGGTAGATCTCATCCTTAGTACCGTCAAACTGCATAAAAACCGAGGATAGACCGGCATCTTTAAGTTCGCGCACATATTGCGGATCCTCCCCGAGTTTGATTCCGTTGGTATTTAATTGGATATAAGAAAATCCCATTTGTTTTGCCAAGCTGATAATTTCCGGTAAGTCATTACGAACTGTAGGTTCTCCGCCAGATAAATGAATAAAAGGTTTTCCAAGGTCGGTAAGGAGTTCCAGCCACTCTCTGATTTGGTCCAATGAGGGATCATTATCCTTTTCACCGCTGCTGGCAAAACAGTAGTGGCAATTAAGATTACAACGATTGGTTACTTCCAAAAGCACACAACAGGTTTGCTGTCTGTGCTCTGCGCACAAACCGCAATCATAAGGGCAACCTTTTTCCACCTTTGTCAAGCAGATTTCGGGATGAGAAAATATTTTTTCCTTCTTCCAGGAGCTATAAGCAAGTTGGCCGCTGCCACGCCAAATAATGGTAGAAAATTTTCCATGCTCCGCACATACTTTATGCATGTAAACATTACCGTCTATAAGCACATGTTCCGCCGGTATTTTTTTTAAACATTTGGGACATACACTTTCAGTTATCCGCAGCACATTTGCTGTTTGCTTGTTCATAAGTCCTCCTTAAAACACAAAAATTATCAGCGATCATCGACCGAATGTCTTCTAATAGGTATGCTCAATTGTCCCCGGACGGCAGGGTATGGCCCATATTGACCGAAACTAAACGTAAAGCATGCGTGGGGCAAGTCGCGACACAGGGAGGGACATAACAATTATTATCCGATTCTTGTCCATTACCGACCAAATCATTATGGCAAAGATCACATTTTTGCATTTTCTGGTCCGATCCGAATTGCGGAATATCATAAGGGCAAGCCTGTAAGCACACCCGGCAACCGATACAATCGTCTTGGTTAACTACCACTGCGCCGGTTAACTCTTCCTTTGTAATTGCCTCTGCCGGACAGGCTAACATACACTCCGGTTCTTCACAATGCTTGCAGGCTTTAGAACTGAAAACGCTTTTGACGTCAGGATAAATCCCCTGCCAATTAGTATCCACTTTTCTCCATTTAAGGCCCAACTCCACCTTCCGCCAGCTTTTACAAGCTACCTCACATCCATGACAACCAACGCAAGCTTCAGGTTCAAATAAAATACATAGCCCAGCCATTCACATCCCACTCTCTTAAATTGTATATCAAAGTTTTTTTACTTCCACCAAAGTTTGGCTGCTCATAGCAGTGATAAGAGGATCGTAAGCCTTGCGAGGATCCACGCTGTACATTATGTTCACATTGGCCCCGCCTTGAAGCAAGGGATAATCCGGCAGACCCAATTCCTGGCACCCTTGCCACCAACCATGGAGAATCATAACCGTATCCGGCCTAATTCCAGGATAGAGCTCCGCTTTTACTTTCATATAGCCATGGGGGGACTTAACCATAACCCAGTCTCCGTCTTTGATGTCTCTGGCCGCTGCTGTTTGGGGATGAATATGAATAACCGGGTAAGGCTCAAGTTCCCTAAGGTAAGGTATATTGCGCTGCCAGGAGGCTGTAAAACATTTGGAAGTGTGATAATCAGATAAAATAAGAGGATATTCCTTAGCCAGATGAGGAGTCCCGGTTAAACTTTCAGGCGGTTCGCGCCATTCGGGCAATGGGTTAAATCCCGCTTTTTTAAAATAAGTATTATATATCTCAACCTTGCCATGAGGTAAGTACGGTGTCTGATCAAGCTTTGGGCTTTTTCTGTTAAAGACTTGGCTGTAATTCTCATAGGTTCTGGGTTGTGTTTTCTCATATTCCAAACCTACAGGATATTTTTTTAATTCCGCATAAGTTAGATTTAAAGGCCGGAGTTGATCATCCAAACATTGCTCAATACTTCCGTCCCAGAAATCGGCACCATAACCCATTTTTACAGCCAGTTCGAGGAAGAATTCATAAATAGATTTATAATCGCCCAGAGGTTCAATTACTTTATGGCGGGCCATAATACGACCGCCGAACATTTCAAAGGGATGATCCGATTCATAAGGGGTGGTAACCGGGATGACAATATCGGCATAGTTCATATCAGCAGTTCTGGTAACGTCAATTACAACATAAAAATCTAGCTTCTTCAGAGCTTTAATAACGTATTGCGAACCCCTTGTACTTACCGCCGGCTGGGTTCCCGGCGCAATTATGGTCCTGGGAGCATAGGGAGATTCGGTAAGCACACTCTCCAAAACCCGGTAATAAGCAGAAGTATAGCCCTCAATAAATGGTTGAAATTCCAGCGGAAACTCGGGTCCAAGCAGTTTCTTGCCCATTTCCGGAGTCAAACGTTCCCTAAGGGTAATATCTTTCGGCTGCAGCCGACTGACTCCTGTAATATTAAAAACATTCCCGCCCGGACGATCCAGATGCCCGGTTATGGCGATAAGAATTGCTATAGCTCGGATAGCGTCATTAGCCGATGGGGCATGTTCCACTCCGTTCCCTAAATCAATGCAAGCCCGTCTGGTTGTAGCATAGAGACGTGCTATCTGGTATATCTGTTCGGCAGAAACACCGGTTATTTCCTGAGCCCATTGTGGAGAATACTTTTGAATATGTTCCTGCAATTGCTCAAAACCATAACACCATTTGGCAACAAATTCATGATCTATCAAATTTTCCGTAACCACAACATAAAGCATGGCCAAAGCCAAGGCAGCATCCGTTCCAGGTCTTATGGGAACCCAGATATCGGCTTTCGCTACATCCGGTTCAACCGATGGTTTAACAGCTATTATTTTTGCTCCTCTGTCTTTAGCCCTTAGCAAAGCTTTGGGAGCGTTCATAGCCGGTCCGGAAAAAACAGGCTGTCTTCCCCAGAAAATAATAAGATCGCTTTGGTCTATCTGAGCCTCGGGCTTGTCGCCCAAAGTATACATAAAGGCAAAGGCTCTCTGCAAGGCACAAATCCCGCTATGTCCATAGTTGGGACTGCCATGAACAGTAAGAAAGCGTTTTAAATAGGCATTATAAGTTCTCATCGCCGGAGCTAAAATAGCTAAGGACTCAGGACCATATTGTTCTTTCTGCTGTTTTAAGGTTACGGCAATGATATTTACGGCTTCCTCCCAGGATATTCTCTCAAATTTTCCCTCGCCTTTGGCTCCGATTCTACGCAAGGGATATTTCAACCTATCAGGAGAATAAACCCACTGTGGGGCGGCTTGGCCTTTAGCGCAGAGCGCTCCTTGATTTACCGGACATTCACGCATCCCGGCAACTCTTGTTAATCTTCCTTCTTGAACAAAAGCGTAAATACCACATCCCCGCGCTATAGGTCCACACATGGCACAGAGAGTTGGAATAACCCTTTCCCCTTTTTGGGAAGCTAAAGCCAAAGCTTGGTCCCAATTTAAGCCGAGATCCTCGTTATTAAGCACATTACAATTATTCATCATCCAATCGCCTCAAACAAAACAAATAATAACCTGTATTTCTGTATAACAATCCAATCACATTAACTGTTCCAATGAAATAATTATTCGGTTACACAATTCTATATAAGGGATGTACTGAAATATCTTTCCGCTCTGTCTGCCAAAATTGTGACAATATTGCAGCTCTCTCCGTATTTTTTAGCCATTTGTACGGAAGCCCACACATTAGCCCCGGAAGAAGTTCCAACCAAAATCCCCTGTACCCTGGCCAGTTCCCGTGCGGTTTCAATAGCGTCGTCGTCGATTACCTCCACAACCTCATCCACCAAGCTTACATCTAAAACTTTGGGAATAAAGCCGTCACCGATACCCTGGATTTTATGTATCCCAGGTCCGTGTCCTAAAAGAGCCGATACATTTTTAGGTTCTACGGCAATAACTTTACTATGTGGATTGTGTTCCTTCAAAAATCTTCCGATCCCCCCCAGTGTGCCGCCACTTCCAAGCCCGGACACGAAAATATCCACCTTTCCTTGCATTTGTTCCCAAATTTCTACGGCTGTTGTGAGATAATGAATCTCTGGATTATCCGGATTTTCAAATTGCTGCGGAACAAAAATATTCGGATCATTCGCCCGTTGCCTTTCTACCTCCTGCACGGCACCGCCTATGCTATCATCCGCTTTAGTTAAGATCAATTCCGCTCCCAAAGCCGCAATGATCTTCTTCCTTTCCTCGCTCATGTTTTCCGGCATGACAATTACCACCCGGTACCCCTTTTGCACTCCGGCCAATGCTAAACCGATACCGGTATTTCCGGAAGTGGGCTCCATAATGGTCATGCCCGGTTTTAAAACACCCTTTTTCTCAGCTTGTTCCAGCATATATTTAGCTATTCTGTCTTTAATACTTCCTCCGGGATTTAAATACTCCGCTTTAGCGAAAATATTGAGGCCAGTAAGTTTTTTAAGACTAATCATAGGTGTATTGCCTATCATATCTAATACATTTTCGGTAATCATTTTTTCGCTCCCGTTTCTTTCTTGTTTTTATTTTAACATATTCCATAACAAGTATCGTAAAGAAAAGGACCGGCAGAGCAATAAAAAGCGAAAACAAGTTAAGGCTATAATGTTTTATAATGTTTAATAAAAGCCAAAAAAAAGGGGCTGTCTTAGCCTAAAATGGAACCTATGAAATGGACACTTTGAAAAAGGTCTATTTCCATAGGTTACATTTTATCTAGCAGCAGCCCCTTATTGTTTTATTACTCAAATGCAAAAAGAACTTTACCCTTTCTTTTGGTTCCACTTATTCAGATTTCTGCACTTTGGGCATTATCTAAAGCTTTCTTAGTAGGTTTCTTCGTCGTTGGCGTTTTAATGTTTTCACTTCTGCGACCGGTATAGACACTCAGCGCTATAGCTCCAATGATAATGACACCCTGTACAAACTTTTGATAGTCCGAAGGAACACCAAGCAAAATCAAAGCATTGTTGATAATTCCAACCAGTAAGGCACCAAAGATAGCACCAGGTATTCCGCCTTCACCGCCTGCCAGATTGATACCACCGACAATGATTGCCGTTAAGACACTGCCGACAGCTCCAGAAGCGGTGGCCGCTCCGGCCATCATATTCATCGAAACAAGAATCATGCCTCCGAAAAAGGCTGATACGCTGCAAATCACATAAGCAATTATGGTGTCTCTTTTGGTTTTAATACCGACAAGTCCTGAGGCAATAGGGTTTCCGCCGATACAGTAGAGCCTTCGGCCATAAGTGGTACAACCCAAAATAAAGGCGCTGATTGCCACGTAAATAAGGAAAATAATTACGGGCAAGGGAATGTTCAAGGGTCTGGCATTTCCTAGCATATAGAATATACCATAGTCGGAATGATAGATATAAGCTCCCTTAGTAACTATTAGGACAGCCCCCAATAGTATGTATTGAGTTGCTAAAGTGACCACAAAGGAAGGTAAGCCGAAAACCGTGTTCATTATTCCGTGCAACAAGCCGACCAGTATAGCCACAACAATAGCAACGACAAATCCTGTTATAAAACCTTCCACAGTATACCCACTGCCTTTGGCGATTACGGACAGAATGCTGCCGCCTAAGGCCGCTGCAGAAGCGATGGAGAGATCGATGCCACCTAAAATAACCACGTATAGCATGCCACAAACCATGATTCCATATATGGCAATGGCTAGTAAGATACTGGATACATTATCCAAGCTAAAAAACTTGGGTTGAAATATGGCCATGATTAATATAACTATAATCAAAAGAATTACTCTTTGTCCCCATGGACTGCCAAAAAATTTCACCACTTTGTTCACAGTGCTTTCCCCTCCTCTGTATGTACTCCTGAAGCGGCAAGCAAGACAGCAGTTTGGGTAACATTCTCATGAGTAAACTCCTCAAAGAATCTACCGTCATGCATAACAAGTATGCGGTCAGCTACACTAGTCAATTCTCCTAGGTCGGAGGAGACCATGATAATAATTACACCGGTTTGAGATAACTCCTCCAAGAATTGATATAATTCTCCTTTTACTCCGACATCAATACCTGCTGTCGGTTCGTCAAGAAGTAATACCTTAAGATCACGGGTCAACCATCTGCTTAAAACAACCTTTTGTTGGTTACCACCGGAGAGGTTGCCTACCGGCATGCTTTTAATTGGTGGACGAATATCATAGTCTTTTATGGCTTTATTAGCCAATTCAATTTCTTTTTTCCTGCTAACCACTCCAAATCTGGCCAGTTTATCGTAGCTGGCAATGGCAATATTCTTTTCTATAGAAAGTACAGGGAAGAAACCTTCAGTGCGCCTGTCCTCCGGTACAAGACTAAATCCATCAAGAATATTTTTGCTAATCGATCTTTTTACAGGCTTTCCGTTCAAGGTTATAGTACCTCTGCTTGGCTATTCGGCACCGTAAATACAGCGGATAAGTTCTGTCCTGCCGGAACCAACGAGCCCTCCAATTCCTAATATTTCACCGCCATAGGCTTTAAAACTAACATCTTTGAGTATATTCTTAAAGGCTAAATTTTTTACTTCCAAAACATTGTCTTTGAATATTTTTTTCTTGGAAGTATCTTTAATCTGTTTTACTTCGCGTCCGATCATCATGCGCATAACTTTGGCCGGTGTTATCTCTTCCTTGGTTAAAACGCCGACTATTTCTCCATCGCGCATTACGGTCAGACGATCCGACAATTTGTATACTTCCTCCAGCCTGTGGGAGATGTATAGAATGCTTGTTCCCTTATCGCGGAGGCCACGGATTGTCTCAAAAAGCTTTTCCGATTCTGCCGCAGATAAAGCTGAAGTAGGTTCATCCATGATAATGAGTTTGGCATCCATGGACAGAGCTTTAAGGATTTCAATTAACTGGCGCTTGGCCATCCCCAAAGATTGAACGACTGTGTCGGGATTAATGTCAAACTCATATTTATCGATAAGTTCCTTCACTCTGCGGCGCATCTCTTTTTTGTCCAAAAAACCGCGGCGTTTAATTTCTTGGCCAAGGAAGATATTTTCTACTACTGTGAGTGCCGGGATAAGGCTTAGTTCCTGATAAATAACTGAGATACCGCAGTTACGTGCGTCTTGGCGAGAGTTAATTTCTACTGGTTTCCCTTCAATAAAAATTTGACCGCTGTCTTTGGTATATACTCCGGTAATTATTTTTATCAAAGTGGACTTACCGGCCCCATTTTCGCCCATGAGGGCATGTACTTCACCTTTGTTAATACTTAATTCCACATCTTTTAGAACGGGAACACCGGAAAACTGTTTATTAATACCGGTTGCATGTAGTAGGATATTATTTTCCACGACGAAGCCCTCCCCTCTCTAACTGCTAGAACCGCTAGAAGCAGCACTCAGACGTTTCTCGGTAAATTTGTTGAACTGGGTGTCAAATGCAGTGGCTAACAAGATAATTCCGCCTTGCAGGATATATTGATATGCTATCGGAATCCCATATTTATAAAGCCCGTTCATTATAAGAGTTAGGAAAAGGGCACCAATAAAAGCCCCCAAGGTATCTCCATGACCGCCGCCTAATACCAGGCCGCCGACCACGCAGGCAGCTATTGCCTGAAACTCCATTCCAGTCCCGGTAGTAAGCGACACAGCTCCTTGGTAAGCCAAAGTAAAAACAGCTGCCAAACCGCAGAAGAAACCGCAGATAATAAACCCGCTGGCTTTAATCATGGCATTATTAACACCTGACATCTGCGCTGATTTGGCGTTGGATCCCTGAGCATAAGTATGAAGACCAAATTTAGTTTTATAAAGAATTATCATAAGTACAATCATCAAGACAATCCAAGTTAAAGTCATGATGTGTATACCGAATATTTTATCTCCCAATAGCAAAAAACCCTTATTCTTAACAGCTTGTGTTACCAATCGCCCGTTATCCCTATAAGCAACAATCAGGGCTAAACCAGTATAAACAAAGCCGCTGGCAAGGGTTGCAACAAATTCAGTTAGATGCAGTTTATTATTAATTAAAGCATTTATGGCGCCACATGCCATACCGGTTAGAATTCCGGCTAGCACAATAAATATGGCCGGAATATCATTAGATGCAGCCAGTCGAGAACTTACCACTGCTGCTAGACAAACAATGCCGCCTGCAGAAAGGTCAATGCCGCCACCGATTATCACAAAGGCCATTCCTAAGGCAATAAGTCCAACATATGATGATTCCCTAAGCAACAGAATAATATTTCTTGCATTAAAGAAAGATTCTGTTGTAGCTGCAAATATTATGGCCATAATAATTAAAAGCCCTACAGATATTAGTTTTCTAATATTTCTACTGCTCATCGTTTATTAACCTCCATTTAGTTGGAGCTTGCACTCCGCTGGTTGGAACTTGCACTCCACCGGATAGGAATGACAACGATTTACCATTCCAGTGCGTTTGCATAAACTTTCAATAAGCCTGCTTCAATACCATAAAATATTATCTCGTTTCTTTTTTTTCATCAGAGTTTCCCAATACATTTTTTCTCTACCTTCTTCCCTACTTTCTTTGTCAATTTTTCTCATTTAATTTCTTCCCTTTTCTCACATCCATTTCTTTTTATTTTTCCCCTACTTTCCTTATTATTTTTTTGTGTAAAATACAAAATTGACTAGCTGTTAAAGGGAAATATTTCGTTTGAAAAGTAATTATATTGCTTGTCCAGTGTCCCAACTCCCTAACAGCATAATCAATTTATTTTAAAATTGAGAAGTTTAAAAAAATTATATTCAAAAATAATAAGCATTCCGCTTCCATTCACAAAAAAATATCTCTTAGCCCAAAATATCACATTTCAATTTATCAGTCAATAAAGTGAGTCGATGAATTCACAAAACAAAGTACTTTAGAACCCAAGTACTTAATAAAATCTTTAAAATATAATTAATTTCCCCTGCTATTGTGAGCGTAAACAATAACCAGTAGGTTAAATCCCTTTTCTAAATTTTTCGACAATCAATATATTAGAATTATTACATGAAATTTTTTTTGAATCAATGAGTATATATAAGAGCTTTTACAACTATTTTTCTATCCCCACCATCAAATGTTTTTTCCATAATTAACCAAACAAATGAATTGAGCATATAGTAGTGTTAAAGAAAAACAAAGAAGGAGGTCTATCAAATGGCATATGATGGAGCAGGTGCAACAGGCGGCTTCGGTGGCTGGAGCTGTGGTTGCGGCATTGCAATTGTTGTTGTAATTATTCTCCTCTTAATCGCAATGGGGATTCTCTTCTAAACTATTAAATTCCCTTTCTTTTTAATTAATTGGTGAGAGCTTATAGGTGAAAGGAGTGAAGCAGATGTACGGATATTGCGGTGGTGGCTATGGTTATGCCGGTGGTTTCGGAGTAGGTGCTGGCATCATTGCTATAGCAGTATTAATTTTAATTGCCCTGGGTGTAATCTTCTAACTCTTATCTATGACAAAAAAATTCAAGGGTTAAAATAAAATAAAAAAGGGTTTGTCTAATTGGCAAACCCTTTTTTCTGTAATCCTTCCCCATTTTATTAAAATCTTTATATTTTTATAATCCTTATTATTATGACTATTAGTATTTCTTTCCGGTAAATTTAACTATACAATAGAAATTAGGAACAAAGAGACAAATCTTTATTCACGGGTAACCTATTTGGATTGCGAGGTGTAAATAGCTAATGAACAAAAATGATTTAATCGATAAAATTATTGCTGTTGAATGGAAAATGTTTCATAGCGTACCTAATGTTGGCGGACCGGCTGCCTGTCAAAACGATCCTCAAACATTTGACATTATGAGACGAAGCCAAGCATTGAGCTGGTCAGAAAAGACATTAGCCAGTTATCTGCAGGATCTTATGG
>JAAYII010000292.1 GCA_012523535.1 Peptococcaceae bacterium | reverse complement strand
GCCAAGTGTCCTTCCATATCATTTATTTTCTTAAAATCATCCAAATCAAAAAGAAGTATTGTAAATTTGGCATCGGGTTTTTCGATTGCCTTGTTCAGATAATCGAAAATTGCTTTTCTATTTAAGGCATCCACCAACGGATCTTTCAGCATGGAAGTGCGAAGATGTTCGTTATTCCGTTCAATCTCTGCCAGTTTCTTTCTTAACTCGTAGTCGACGGTTTTTTGTAAATCTTTAAGAACTTTTTCAGCCTTTTTGGTTTTAGTTAGATATGGTTGCATGGTGTCTCTATAGATATAAATGAAGAAAAGAATATAAGCGCATATTCTCCCCAAGTCCGGCAGCACACTGGATATTTGGGGGATAAATAAATGAACCGATTGTACCGCTCCCAGAATCAAAAGACCCACAATCAAAAGCAAAACATTGTTTTCGATCCTCTTTAACAAAATTATTACGGTCAAAAGGGTAAGCAAGACGTTTATAACTCCCAAGTTGAAGGAAGAAAACAAATAAGACGGCCAAAGAATATCGGCTTGAAACAAAAAGAGAACAAGAAAAACATAAACTGCAATCAAAAGCGCATTGCCGGCAAAATTCCAGTACGGGATTAATGCCATAATAAATACTGCGACAAGCATAATTAAATCCAAATAACTCCGAAACAGGGTATAGTAGTCCCTGCCAGGGTTAACAAAACTTGCCGCATAAAGGACTAAAGGCAATGCGAAAACTACGCCAAATGCTTTGGAAAAAGATTGACCGCGGTTTAAACTCAAAACAAATATTAGATTCAAAAAGGCAAAACAAATAATTATTTGCTGTATTGCCTGCTCAGGAGCATTTATGGATTCCATCTTAATTCTTAACCTCGGCCACTGTAGGATTAGAATTAATGATTTTGGAAGTATTGGAATTATAAATTTTAATAAATGCTTCTGCCAAGAAAGGATCAAACTGTGTTCCTGAACATTCCTTTAGCTCATTTAATGCATATTCCATAGAACGGGCGATCCTGTAGCTGCGGGGAGAAGTGATGGCGTCAACGGTATCTGCAATACTAATAATTCTGGCCAAAAATGGAATGCTATCACCACTTAACCCATCAGGATACCCGCTGCCATCGAAGCGTTCATGGTGGTGACGAATTATGGGCAGTATTTCTTGAGCAAATTTTAATTTGGAACAAATAGCTTCGCCCCGGACAGGGTGCGTTTTTACTATTTTCCATTCTTCAGCCGTTAAATCAAAAGGCTTATTGAGTATATAATCCGGGATACCTATTTTCCCAATATCGTGCAAGACAGCCGCCCGGCGCAAAAGGGTTTTGTCCCTCTCGCTCAGATTGAGATAATCGGCCAGAGCCAAAGCATAATTGACAACTCGTTCCGAATGGCCGTGTGTATTGGGATCCTTTGACTCCAAAGCCAAGGTCAGGGTAAAGATAATATTTTGCGATTCATCCAAAGCAGCCAGTGATTCGCGCAATTCGTGATTTGCAGCGGACAATTCCTTGTTAGCTTGCTCCAGCTCCGCTTTTTGGCGCTCAATTGTTTTTTTACTGATTAAATCCCTTATCCGGGTGTAATATAGTGTAGTCGATAAGAAAACGGCTAAAATAACAATAAGGGTTCCATTAATATAATGTCCCCTTAAAATAGTCAGGTCCTCTTGAACCAAAGTAATGCCGGCCATTAGAACAACGTATGCCAAAGAGTACATAAGGACCGCTATTAATGGTCTTTGAAGGTTTATTATACTGTAGGCTAAAACGCATATTACAAAGACAATTATTTCGCCATGAAGATATTGGTCAACGACCGAAGTTAAGGCTGCGCAAATTGTAACGTAAAAACTGCCGAAAAGGAAAAATATTTGTTTAAATCGTTGTTGAGAAGGTATAGGACTTAACCTGGCCAGGGCATAAAAGATACCGCATATAACCATCCCCCCCAAAACCAGAAGGTGAGAGTAAAAGAGAAGCCGATATCCCGGTTCCATGAACCACAGAAGGTTTTTATAATTTACGTAATCCGTATACAGCAGGACTGCAAAAATAACGAATAAGAGGAAATCCAGTTTTTTATGTCGCTGAAAATTGATGTTTAAAATCTCTTGCTTGAACTCTTTCATGTCATCCGGTGATAAATCTTTTACTTCTGTGATACCTCTTAATTTTTTAATAATTTGCTGAATCAACATTTACTTAGTCTCCTTAAGCTTTATTTAATAAATTGTAAATATTCGATAAAAAAGCCAGGAAACCTTTTTTTATTCTATTTTTTATCGCAAATTTATTAAAAATTTGACACTTTTCATATAGCTTATTATTTTAGCCAGGTATTCAGGGGTGATTTGTGGCCATTGGAAATTGTTCTTCTGCAAAAGGGATACGCTGGAAGCTGATTGCACTTCAATCGTGGACTTGAAAGATAAGCCGCTATAGATTAGATCATTGACAATACCGCTTAATATTTCCTTCCCTTCCGCCGTTTGAGACAAAGAAGAAACAAGGGTCATGAACTTATTGGTGGGAATGCTGTTCACTTCCAAACCAAAAGTTTTCACCGCAGCCATAAAATCTTTGATTTTAATGAAATTATGGTTATAGAGGTGATAAACCGGTTGTTTCTTTTCTTTGGAGTTTAAAATTGTTACCAGTGCTCGGGCGCAAAGATCAACCGGTGTTAATTCGATATCCTCCTCAAAGGTATGTTCCGGAAGGCATTTTAAGGCGAAAATGCTCCTCAGCCTTCGGTAATAAGCATTTTCGTCAATATTAATCTGGAATTGGCCGTCCGCAAACCTGCCTGTCAGTAAGCCCACTCTAAAAATTATAGCGTTAAGGCCGGACTCTCTTGCTTTTTGGATTAAATATTCAGCCTCGAATTTGCTCCGTATGTATACATTAAGACTTAAATCCTGTCCGATGTAAAAGTCTTCTTCGCTGAAGCTTTTCTTTTCCGAGCCCTGATACATGTAATTGCCCGAAACGCTTACCGTGGAAATATAACACAGAGGAGCGTGGCTTCGCCGGCAGAAAGAGATAATATGTTCCGTACCCTGGACATTAATTTTTTCAAATTCCGAATAATTGCCAAGGTGTTTTACCAAAGAAGCACAATGGATAACAAGTTTAACTTTTGAGCTGAGCATATGGTAGTCTTCCGGTGAAAGGCCTAAATTAGGGTCGGTAATATCTCCTTTGATTGCTATTACCCTTTCCAAAACTCTGGTAGGAGACAATTCGGGAAAATAGAATTTAAGCGTCTCAATCAACCTGCGCCGGGAATCACGACCACGAATTAAACAATAAATCGTTCCGGAAGTTGTCAAGTAAAGTTCTTTTAAGATATGAATGCCCAAGAATCCTGTTGCTCCGGTCAGGAGAATCCCTTCGTCACAGCTTACGGTTATCCGTTGTTCAAAGTTCGGTATTTTGGCCGGATATTGGATTTTGGCCTCAGGAGGTAGAGTCTGGGCAGGCTTTTGCGTGGAAACCAGTTGCGCCAGTTGGCGGACGGTCGGGTATTCATAAAAATCCTGGGCGGACACCTTTATGCCTTCGTTTAATAGTACCGACAGGATTTCCAATATGTCCAAGGAATCACCGCCGGCCTCAAAGAAATCATCATCAATACCCAAGTCTTGGACTTCAAGAACTTCAGTCCAAATCTCCACCAAACGCCGCTCGATATCATTGCGGGGCGGAGCATAATTATCTCTTTGCGGGCTGGGAGAAAATACTTGCTGCGGCAAAGCTTTGCGGTCAATTTTGCCGTTGGGTGTCATCGGGATGCTTTCCAGCCAAACAAAGCGGCTGGGTATCATGTAATCGGGCAAGAACCTCGCCAAATAACCACGCAATTCCGAAACGGGCAACTCTTTTCCTTGCAGGTAGGCGCATAAAAACTTCTTGCCGTTATTGTCTTCCAAAGCGGTAACAACCGCTTGTTGGATAGAGCTATTCTGCAGAAGGTATTTTTCAATCTCCCCGGTTTCAATGCGGAAACCTCTGATTTTTACCTGGTTGTCATTTCTTCCCAAGCATTCGATTTCTCCATTTTCCAACCATCTTCCCAAGTCCCCGGTCTTATACATTTTGGTTCCCGGTAGGAAGGGATTGGGAATAAATCTTTCTTCCGTTAGCTCCGGTCGGTTTAAATATCCTCTTGCCAAGCAATCGCCGGCAATATAGATTTCCCCTATTATGCCGACCGGTTGAGGCTGCAAGTATTTATCCATGATATAGTATTTGGTATTAACAAAGGGTTTGCCTATTGTAATCTTAGCTTTATCATCAATATTATCCAGCCGCCGGCATGAAGACCAAATTGTGGCTTCGGTCGGACCGTACATATTGTAAATTCGAGCACCGGTTAAAGATTTTAGTTTGGAAAGCAAAGACTCAGGGAAGGCTTCCCCACCCACGAGAATCATAGATAATTTGCTTAAAAATGCGGGGTTGTTTAAGATAATGCTCATCTTGGAAGGAGTAACCTGCATGACTTCAACCCCATAGCGAGATACCAAATCGGGCAGGACAAGCGGGTTATGTTTTTCCTCCGGCCCGGCTATTACAACTGTCATCCCTTGAACAAGCGGCAGAATCGTTTCCAGAAAGAAAATATCAAAGGATACCGTAGTCAGGGAAACAATGGTTTTACCCTGCATATCTATTTCCCTGGTCACCGCTTCAATAAAACTGCAAAGGGCTTTGTGTTCAATCATTACTCCTTTAGGAAGACCGGTGGACCCCGAAGTATAAATCACATACGCCAGGTCGTTATTTTTAGGGAAACTATTGATTCTCTCCGTGCTCTCTCGCCACAGTCCTTCATCTTCCAAGCGAATTACTTGACAAGGAAAATTAATTTGCCCTGCGGAAGTATCGCCATAAGTGAGAAGGCAACTGCAATTGCTATCTTACAGCATGTAATTTACCCTATCCCGGGGAAAGTCCGGATCTATAGGTAAATATGCCGCCCCTGCTTTCAAGATCCCCAGAATGCCTATTACCATCTCCAGAGATCTTTCTACCATAAGACCGATAATGTCTTCTTTTTTTATGCCTTTTTTCAATAAGGCCCGAGCCAATTGATTGGATTTTTGATCCAGTTCTTTATAGGTCATTACTTTGTCGCCAAAGATAAGGGCTGTCCTGTCAGGAGTGTTGTCCACCTGGCGCCAGAACATGGGCACCAGATTTTGCTCCGGTTGGTATTCAAGCTCCCGCCGGTTAAAATCATAGAGAATCCTTTGTTTCTCATGGCTTGGCAGCAGGCAAAGGCTTTGAATTTGTTGATGGGGATTGTTCAAAACGGATTCCAGCAGATTCAGAATAGAATTATGCAACAGCCGGACATCTTCTTTGGTTAAAAGCCCGTCGGCATAATCATAGCTGATATTATATGTTCCTTGGTTTTCAATATTATCTATCGCAATGCAGAGAGAATTAACTTCTTGGTTGGCAAAATGCCTTTCAATCTCAATTTGGGAATTGTCTACTTGGGGATCATAGGCCGCGGTTATAAAGGTTAAAAGAACATCAAACATTTTGCCCTTGGTTTTATGTATCTCCCGGTAGTCTTTTAAGAGATGAATGTAAGGGTAATTGCTATGGCGAAGTACTTCCATCCAATTTGCGCTCAAATCATGCAAGAAATCTTTAAATTCCTTGCCCGGTGTTAATTTTATGATAAAGGGCAAATCATTAAAAAAGGCCCCCATTGTGTTTTTGTCTTTAACGGAACTCCTGTTCAATACTGTGGCGCCAAGCACCACGGTGCTTTTCTCCTTGGTCTTCCAGTAAAAGATGGCCAAAAGGGATGAAAATAAAATAAACGGAGTAACTTGGTGTTCACGGCAGAATTCCTTTATTTTATCATAAAGCTGCGCGGGCATAAAAAGTTGCTCTCTTTTGGCATTTAAGCCGTTTCGGTTGCCATTATCGTAAATCAAAGAATCCGGTGCTTGCGCCAGGGCCTTTTGCCAGTATTCTCTATCCTTGGCAAAGCGCTCGGAGAGCAAATAGTTTTGTTCCTTTAAAATATGTTCCTGATATAATTGAATTTCAGGCTGTTTGACCGGGTCAACCAAATTTTCCACGCACAAAGAATTGTATGTTTTTATGATCTTACTAACAGTTAACACATAGGACCAGGCATCAGCAATCAAATGATGGCATTTGAAGAAGAATCCGCCAAGGGAATCATTGAATTTTAAAAGCACAAATTGATATAACTTGGAATCATAAAGAGGAAAAGCTTGCTTACTGAAAACATCTGCCCAATCAAGATAATCCCTTTCTCCTCCGCTGTAGCTAAAATCTTTAAATTCAAACTCTTCTTCGCTGTATTGCTCAAAATATTGTTTGGGTTGATTAAACTGATTGCTGATTCGGCACTGGAAAATATCATTCTGGGCCAGCACCGAGTTGATTGCTGCACTGAGCAACCTGTAATTCAAGTTGCTTTTAATCTTAACCGCTGCAGACAGAAGAACAAAGCTGTTGCCGGGATTGAATTGCTCAATAATTATAATTGATTGCTGAGAGCCAGTTAGGGGGTAAAATTTTAAATCCGACTTCAATTCCAAGTTCTCCTTTTCGCATTTATTTTTATTGTGTTTTTAACTATGATTACCAAATGTTTACCAAGTCGCTTGGTTTTGATATAATTCCGAATGGATTATTTTAGATTTTTTTCAATTTTTTGTGATTTTTTGCACTACCATTTTCCTTTATATTCCATTATAATTTACAAAAGATAATTAATCTACATGTTAAGGAGAGTCTATAATGATTTTTGAACGTTTGAAAAGCATTATTGACGAACATTTCATCTACGAAGGAGAACTAACACCGGATACTAGAATCATCGAAGACTTAGGGGCGGATTCTTTTGATATTCCTGTCCTGATTAATGCTTTAGAAGATGAATTCGGGATTACCATTGTTACCGATGATGTTCTAAAGCTTAAAACTTTGCAAGACGTAATTGACGTTATACAAAGCAAATTATAAAAAAGGAGGATAAAAAATGTTGGACAAAATACTGAGAGAGACTGCCAAAAAAAATCCGGACAAAATTGCCATTTACTTTGCTGATCAGAAAATTCCTTATGCCCAACTGGATCAAGAAGTGGACAACCTGGCCAGCGCTCTTCTTAAGTCCGGCCTTGAATTTCAGGGAAGGGTCGGCATTATCCTCGGAAACGGTCCGAATTTCATCCGCAGTTATTTTGCCGTTTTAAGAGCCGGAGGAGTTGCAGTCTTATTGAATCCCGCTTCCAAGGGAGAGGAATTCAAATACTATTTTGAGGATTCCGGAATTAAGCATATTATAACTTCAGTGGATACTTTGCCTGTCATTACCGGAATTTTAGACCAAGTACCTCCCATCAAGCAAATAATTGTGGCCGGCGGAAGCAATGAAGGGCAATATGCATCCCTGGAAGACATTCTCTCTACTAATGCCCCGCCTGTGGAAATTAAGATCTCTGAAAACGATGTCGCCACTTGTCTGTATACCTCCGGAACAACCGGCAAACCCAAAGGAGCTTTGTTAACCCACAAGAATTTCACTTTCAGTGTGGCCGGCTGCGTTAGCAGAATGGAAATGGTAGAGTCCGACCACTGCTTATGTGTTATTCCTTTGTACCATATTTTCTCCCTCTATGTGAACGCTTTTTCTCCCATCGCGGTTGGGGCCAGCGTTACTATACTGGAGCACTTTAATCCTGCCGTGGTTTTAAGGGAGATCGAAAGCAAAAAAATAACGGTTTTCTGCGCAGTTCCCGGTATGTACATAGCAATGCTGCAAATGCTGGCAAATCAAGAAAGCGATATCTCTTCCTTAAGGCTTTGTATTTCCGGAGGAGCTCCCCTACCGAGAGAAGTATACGATGCCTACTTGGAAAAATATAATATCGTCCTTATTGAAGGCAGCGGTCCTACAGAAGCTCCTACTTTTATAGGCGGCCCCAAATATCATAAACTTGGTTCCGTAGGCTGTCCCATAGAAGGCGTAAGCATAAAAATAGTTGACAGTAATGACCGGGAAGTTCCCATGGGAGAATTGGGAGAGGTCTGCATTAAAGGTCCCAATGTTATGCTCGGTTACCAGAATCAACCCGAAGCCACCGCGGAAGTTATCATTGACGGTTGGTTCCACACAGGCGATATTGGCCGAATCGATGAAGATGGCTTTGTTTACCTCGTGGACCGCAAAAAGGACATGATCCTGGTAGGAGGCCTTAATGTTTATCCGCGTGAAGTGGAAGAATGTCTTTATAAACATCCCGACGTTTATGAAGCGGCAGTGGTGGGAATTCCTGATAAGGAAAGAGGACAGATTCCCAAGGCTTTCATTGTCTTGAAACCGGGAGCTAAAGCCGAGGCCAAAGACTTTATCCTCTTTTGCCGCAAATATTTGAGCAATTACAAATGCCCCAGAGAAGTGGCCTTTGTTGACAGCTTGCCCAAAACGGCCACCGGCAAAATTGATAAAACTCAACTCAAATAAGATTTAGCGGTCAATCTTATCTCTGGCCATAGGCAAGCAGTCTCTTTTCCGCGAAGCTTTCCCATTTGGTTCCAGGCCGACCGTAGTTGGCAAAGGGATAAATGGATATCCCTCCCCGCGGGGTATATTCGCCTATTACTTCAATATACTTCGGATTTAAAAGCTTAATAAGATCTTTCATAATAGTGTTAACTGAGTTCTCATGAAAATCTCCGTGATTGCGAAAACTGAACAAATATAATTTCAAAGATTTGCTTTCTACCAGCTTTTTATCCGGTATATAGTTGATATAAATCGTTCCGAAATCAGGCTGATTGGTTATCGGGCATAAACAGGTAAATTCAGGACAGTTCAGCCTGACAAAGTAATCGTTTTCCGGATGCTTGTTATCAAAACACTCAAGAAGGGTCGGATCATACTCAAAAATGTATTTGCTGGTTCCGGATCCCAAATGGGTAATGCCTTCAATTTGTCTTTCCTTCATGTGCTCTTACCTCCCAAAAGTTTTTGAATATATAGAGGATAAAGACACCCAAAACTTGCATGAGGGTTTTAACTATGAATTGACCCCCGACAGCGCCGGGGACTGCCTCCCAGGGCAGAAAGCCCGAAATTAAAGGCGACAAACCCAGGACTATAAAAATAACGCTGTCCAAAAAACTGCTGACCAAACCGCTGGTAAATACCCTTTTTAAAAAGGTGACCTTAAACCTGGTATATATCTCGGTATCAGCCGATTCCGATATCAAAAAAGATACGGCGGAAGCAAAAGTAATTGCCAAAGTATCGCCCAGCAATTTGGAAGTAATTGCAGAGAGGACCAAGGCAATAAAAATTGCCAAATAGGCTCTTTTGCGTCCGTATTTTTTCTGCAACATATCCCTGAGCACAAAAGTAGCCCCGATAAACCAGGTTCCATAGGGTATTAGAAATATTCCCAGCTGCAAGGGCATAAAAGCCGCAGTTCCCACATTGGCTATTACAATTGAAAAAAGATAGAAAACTAGGATCATATGTACCCCCTGTTGTTGATATGAAAATAATAAAAACTTTTTAACGATTTTATAATAGTTTTCATAGTTTCATAAATAATATAGTAAGAATTATTACCCAGAATATACATTTAGTCAATAAATAAATACAGCCGCTTTTTACAGCGGTTGTATTTTTATTTATTATTATTGTTTATATTTTTTTTCTTGTTTTTACTTTTTGTTTCTTACTTGTTATTTGGCAGAGTCTATGGCCAGTTGCTTCTGCCCCAGCTTTTTCATTTCAATGGTGATTAGGATAGCCGTAAGCATCACTGATAAACCATCGGCAACCGGAGCAGACCGCCATACACCCTCCAGACCCCAAATTCGAGGCAGAATTAAGAGCATGGGAATGAAAAACAAGACCTGCCTGGATAAACTCAGGATCATGGACCTCACAGGTTTACCTACAGCTTGGAAATAGCCTGAACACAAGATCTGAAATCCAGCCAAGGGTATCAAGGTAAAGAAAGTCTGCAAGGCATGGGTGGTCAACATTGTCAGATTATAATCTCCTTTGCTGAATAGGCTGACGATTTGGGTTGGCCAGATGAATATAATCAGAAAAACCACAACAGCATAACAGCTGGCAGAAATAACCGCTTTCTTCAGAGTTTCCTTTACTCTGCCGTATTCCCTGGCTCCATAGTTATAGCCGATAAGAGGCTGGGCACCTTGATTGAAACCAATGATCGGCATAATAATCAGCGTACCGATACTCATCATAATGCCGACTGCGGAGAGAGCCAAGTCTCCACCCAATTTCATAACACTGGAATTTAGAATTGTTTGCTGGGCGCTCATAGCCAGTTGCATAGCAAAGGGTCCGAACCCTATAGCAACGATTTTCCCAATGGTGGAAACACGGGGTTTAAAATATTTTATTTGAATTTTTATAAAGCTATATCCCGCCAGGAAATAAGTCATAACCCATATCGCTGATATGGCTTGGCCGCAAATCGTAGCTAAAGCGGAACCTTTTATGCCTAAACCCAATTGGAAGATGAATACATAGTTTAAAACAATATTGATTAAAGTCCCTGTGATTTGGGTCATCATGGCTATTTTAGGGTTGCCTTCAGCCCGGATAAAATTGTTTACCCCCAAGGAAATAGTACCAAATACGGAACCCAACATAATAATGGAAGTGAAATCCCTGGCATAAGGCAGCACTTCCTCGTCAGCACCGAAAAACATTAGAATGGGATCTTGAAACAGCAAAAAAATCACGGTTAAAAGCAGGGCCAAGGCGATCATAGTACTGATGGCATTCCCGGCAACTCTTTCCGCTTCTTTTTTCTTTTGTTCGCCTAAATGAATGGATATCAAAGAGGTTGCGCCAACACCGATAAGCATGCTTACGGCCATGTTGACAATCATTATGGGAAAAGCAACCGTGGTGGCGGCGATACCTATTGAACCTACTCCTCGACCCACAAAGATCCTGTCAATAATATTATATAAAGCATTGACCAGCATAGCGATTATGGCCGGCAACGAGAATTTCCATAGCAGTTTTCCGATTTTTTCTTCTTTCAGTCTCTGATTCATATAATACCTCCTTTATATTTTTTTCATAAAGTCAACTACATACTGCAAACTATCCATGAATTTTCTTGTCTCTTCTGCATCGACATTATCAAACAGCTGGTTAAGTCTGAGGGAAAAATATTCTACATTCTTATCTATCGCTCGTCTTCCTTCAGGGGTTAAAGTAATCAGATACTTTCTCCTGTCTTCAGGCACCCCTAAACGTTTAACCAAACCTTTTTTTTCCAACTGGTCAACGAGAATGGTAAGACTTCCTTTCTCAATATCCAACTTTTTCCCTATTGTAGTTTGGGTTAGTTTATCGTTTTCATACAAAACATGAAGTATCTTCCAATGATTTTTCTTGAGGTCCGGTATCGGCTTTTCTTTAGGTTTACAATTCTGCAGAAACTTATCATGAAAAATTCCCATAAATGAAAACAACAGATTATGCAATTCCTTGGCATCTTTAATATTCATTTCAGCTACTCTCCTATAAAAATACTGTTAATGTCAAATAATCTCCCAAAAGACTGAAATATGACTGACATATAAAGAATTATTTGAAATTTGACAAACAGAATTAAGACAAGCAGAATTTTTATAGTAAGAATACTAACCAATTATACTCGCTTTAAATTTAAGAGTCAATAATAATTTGCAGTCGTTTTTTATTCTGCAATGTCTACCAAATACTTTTTGACAAATTTAATGGGCTCATAAGCCATTTTAGCTTTTCTTAGGCCGCTGAGACCCAAGTCTTCTTCCCTATTTATGTTAAGGGTATCGTAGAGATAATTCTCCGCAAAGGCTTTATTCAAAAAAGCATAAATGCCTTTATATTTTAAGTCCGCTTTTTCTACCTGAATAATTGCCATTTGGGCGTTTACTTTCTCGCCAAAGGTAAAGCCCGCTATTTTGTCCTCAACGTAGACAGCCATGCCCAAAACATTAAGTTTATCCAAATTCTGAAAAACTCTTTTTATCCCTTCCAATTCAAAAATTATTTCTTTATGTTTAGTTTTTTGACTTTGTACCCATTGCTCAGCTAAGGCCAGGCAATCGCCATGGGTCTTTTGGTCATGGATATCTCTGATTTCATAATTGTATTTGTTGACAAACTGATTATAAAGATTTTTCTTCCTATGCAATTTATTGCCGCTTAAGTCAATTAATTTCTGGGTGTCATAGATGTAATCAAAGTTGTTTTGGTCTTCCCGGAACTCAATTTTATGACCACACAAATTCTTAAGCTGCAATAAAAAGGGTTCTTCCACATCCCCAAACAAGAACTTAAAGGACGGATCCTGCTTTCGCACTGCATTAAGCTCTTCTACCAGTTCCGGCAGTAATTCCTCGGAGACTCCCAGCGGCTGCATAAAATAAGAACCCTTTTGATCCACCGTCTTTTTTATAATAAGAGCATTTTTATATAAGCTCCATTCCACTTGACAATAGTCTCTCCATAAAAAAAGAGTTAAAAATGAATATTCATAAGAATTAAATTTATAATCCCCAAGATAGTTAAGCAAAAGGTCCCTTTGCTCCAAAGTTAGGATATTAAATTTCATCATAATGCCCTCACAGCTACTGCTTCTTTATTCTTATATTTGTATCTTAGCATTTCTCCTCTACTTTTTAAAATAATGCTACCAAATAAATTAACAATAAGAGATTGAATTAATTGAATTATAATTAAAAAGCACTTAGAGATTATTCATATTTGTAAATTAAATCCATCCAGTGAATTAATATTTTTTTCTTTATAATATCTAGTATAATTGTTTACAACGATAAATTCTTAATAAGATTGTATACATTGTTAAGGCGCAATAGCATATTGACATAGCTTGTAAAGCAAGCCTATTATAAAATGATGTATATTTTGAATTCGTCTGGTATTTGTGAAAATTGCAACAATTATCCATAGAAAGGATGTGTAGAATTGCAAATCGTAGTTTGTATTAAACAAGTACCGGATACTACGGAAGTAAAGATTGATCCGGTTAAAAACACATTGATTCGTGATGGGGTTCCCAGTATTGTCAACCCCTTTGACGAATACGCCGTGGAAGCGGCAGTGAGAATTAAGGAGCAATTCGGCGCCAAAGTTACGGTTTTGTCCATGGGACCACCCCAAGCAGAATCCGCTCTACGCAAATGTTTGGCAATGGGAGCCGACGAAGCGGTGCTGGTAAGTGACAGGGCGGTTGCCGGTGCCGACACTTTGGCTACTTCTTATACTTTGGCCAAGGCAATCGAGAAAATTGGCAAACCGGATATTATTTTTTGCGGCAAGATGGCAATTGACGGGGATACGGCCCAGGTCGGTCCCGGAATTGCCGAGCATCTGGGGCTTCCCCAAGCTACTTATGTACAAAAGATACGGGAAGTAAGCACACATCGTTTGCTGGTGGAACGGGTTTCCGACAGCGGTTATGAACTGGTTTCCATACCCTTGCCTTGTGTTCTTACTGTGGATAAGGCTATAGGCGAACCCAGGTATCCCAGTGTCAAGGGATCAATAAACGCCTCCCGGGCTAAGATTAATGTCTGGACGGCTGCCGATATTGATGCTCCGCCTGAAAAAACAGGGCTCAACGGTTCCTGTACTCAAGTTATGCGAATCTTCACACCCAAAATTGAAAAACACAATGAAATGCTATGTGCTGACAGTGATGAAGCTTTATGCGATCTGTTGCTGGCTAAATTGCAGGAAGCAAAAATTGTATAAAGGGAGAGCTAAAAATGAGTGTAAAAATCATTGCTGAAAACTGTACCGGCTGTGGTATTTGCCTCGAAAAGTGCCCGTGTGGCGCTATTGAGATTGTTGATAACATTGCCAAGTTAAAGGACAATTGTACCAGCTGCGGTGCTTGCGCCAGGGCTTGCCCGACCAAAGCGATCGAGGTTACCCGCAAACCGAAAAAGTCCGCCGTTAAACTTGAGGACTATAAAGGGGTATGGGTGTTTATTGAACAGCATCAGGGAAAAATTCACACCGTTGCTTTGGAATTATTAAGCGAAGGCCGCAAGTTAGCCGATGCGTTGCAAGTTGAGCTGGCCGGCGTATTACTGGGTGACGATGTAGAACACCTGGCTAAAGATTGCTTTGCTTACGGCGCTGATAAGGTCTACCTGATTGAAGGTCCCGTTTTTAAGCATTATCGTACGGATTCCTATACCAATGCCATCGTGGAAGTGATCAATAAATATAAACCGGAAATTCTTTTATTCGGTGCAACCAATAACGGCCGGGATTTCGCTTCGCGGATTGCGGTTCGCATCAATACCGGCCTTACTGCAGACTGCACGGAATTGTCCATTGATCCCGAAACTAAACTTTTGCAACAGACAAGACCTGCTTTCGGCGGAAATGTCATGGCCACGATTCTATGCCCCAGACATCGCCCCCAAATGGCTACCGTCCGTCCGAGAGTCATGAAACTATGCGAGCCTGACTATAGCCGAACCGGTGAAATTATTCGCATTAACAGCTCAGTCAAGGAAGAAGATATTGCGGCCAAAATTTTGGAAATAGTAGAGAGCGCCTCCAAGACAGTCAATTTACAAGATGCGGATATTATAGTCTCCGGCGGACGAGGAATAGGCGGTCCTCAACATTATCATTTAATTATGGAATTGGCCGAAGCTTTGGGCGGAGTAGCGGGTGCTTCCCGTGCGGCAGTAGACGCAGGCTGGGTACCGCAATACCGCCAGGTAGGACAGACGGGAAAAACCGTCGCCCCCAAACTTTATATAGCCTGTGGCATTTCCGGTGCCATCCAACACCTTGCCGGTATGCAGGGTTCCGAAATAATTGTAGCTATTAACACCGATCCGGAAGCGCCTATCTTTAAAGTAGCCAACTACGGTATCGTTGGTGATCTTCATAAAATCGTGCCGCTTCTGACCAAGAAAGTCAAAGAACTAAAAGCGCAAAAAGCAAATAACAAAGTTGCGGCATCAGTTTAAGCTGAGATCAGAGTATTTTAATAAGGAAGGTGTTAAACTTGCCAACAATTGAATTAATTATTTTTCTGATACTTACAGCTCTAACAATTGTGCTTTTTGTGCAGGCTGTAAGTAAAAAACTTAAAATTCTCAGACTAGGCGCCAAAGAAAATAGAATGGACCAGCCCGGTAAACGCTTGGCCAATTTCTTCGCCAATGTTATGGGACAGGGTAGACTTATACAAGAACCCTACGGGGTTGTTCACTTCTTTATTTTTTGGGGATTTATATTAATAGTCCTGGCTGAAATACCTTTTATCCTGGAAAGAATATTCCCAAATCTCACTATTCCGATTCTAAGCACCAGTCCTTACTTTTATTTGATTAAAGATATCTTTGCCTCCTTAGTTTTCATCGGCTTGATTGTCGGCCTTGTCAGAAGATGGATTATAAGACCTGCCCGTCTATATCTGTCGGCGGAAGCAGCGATCGTTGTTATCCTTATTTACGCAGTGATTATTACCGAATGGCTGACCACCGGTGCCAAACTGGCATTAATGGGAAGTCACCATGCTTACAGCCTTGATTTTATATATAATATGGTGGCCGGATTCTTTGCCGGTTCCAGTCCTGACAGACTGAACACAACTATCAGTTTCCTTTGGTGGATCCATATCTTGATTCTCTATGGATTTGCTGTCTACATTCCTAATTCTAAACACTTGCATATTTTGGCCACACCTTTCAACAGCTATTTTGCTTCCTTAAAACCTGTCGGAGCCCAAATCGAACCCATGAATCTTGAAGATGAAAACTTGAAAGAGTATGGTGTAGGCCGGATTGAAAACTTTACTTGGAAACAATTATTGGACTGCTTTGCCTGCGGCGAATGCGGCCGTTGTATGGAAAACTGTCCGGCCAATGTTTCCGGCAAACCTTTAAATCCCAAACACCTTTTAAGCCGTACCCTCAAAAACCATCTGTTGGAAAAAGGCGCTGTAATGAACAAGTTGGGGATTACTTCCACCGGAGAGGAAAACGCCGAAGCTTTGAAACCGTATACCAGCGGCTATTCTGAAACCGCTCAAATTTTAAATAAGAAATTGATTGGCGATGTGGTCTCCAGGGAAGAAATATGGGCCTGCACCACCTGTATGGCTTGCCAGACTGTATGCCCCGTTTCCAACGAGCATGTCAATAAAATCATAGATATGCGCCGTTATGAAGTTATGAATGAAGACAACTATGCACCTGAATTGCAGTTGGCTTACAGAAACGTAGAGGCCAAATTCAATCCTTGGGGCGTCAGCTGGAGCGAGCGAGCTTCCTGGGCAAAAGATCTTGATGTTCCCACAATGAAAGAACTTGGTGACCGGGAAATAGAATATCTCTATTGGGTCGGCTGTGCTGGATCTTTTGATAACAGAGCCAAAAAAGTTTCCGTGGCCGTGGCCAAAATTCTCAAAGCCGCCGGCGTAAACTTTGCTATCCTAGGCAGGGAGGAAAAATGCTGCGGTGATTTTATCCGCCGCTCCGGTAATGAGTATTTGTTCGGCCTTATGGCTAAGGAAAATGTAAATATTTTAAACAATTATAAAGTCAAAAAAATTATCACCGCCTGCCCCCACTGCCTGAATACCTTGAAGAATGATTACCCGGCATTTGGCGGCAACTATGAAGTGGTTCACCATACCCAATTCATAAATGATCTGATCAAATCCGGAAAGCTGGTTCTTAATAAAAATGTGGAACTGCCCCCGCAAAAAATCGTTTACCATGACTCCTGCTATCTCGGACGCTACCAGCAAGAATTTGAAGCGCCCAGAGCTTTGTACCGGATGGTTCCCGGAGTTGAACTTGTAGAAATGGATCGCAACCATAACAAAAGCTTCTGCTGCGGCGCCGGTGGCGGAAGAATGTGGATGGAGGAAAATATCGGGGAAAGAATTAACAATTTGCGGGTAGACCAAGCTTTGGCCAAAGAACCCCAGGCCATTGGAGCCAATTGTCCTTATTGTATAACCATGTTGGAAGACGGGATCAAAGATAAAACCGATTCCGATCGTTCAATTCCGGTTATTGATCCTGCCGAATTAATTGTTAAATTGATATAACACCAACAAAGGGAGTGTTGCCAACTACTTTTGAAAAGTAGTTACAGCAACACTCCCTTATAATTGCTATTACAACCTATTATCTCTTTCCCCTGGTAAGGACATGGCTTTGAGGATCCAAAGTTGATTAATGAACATT
>JAAYII010000291.1 GCA_012523535.1 Peptococcaceae bacterium | reverse complement strand
GGTCATCCTTGTTGCCGTCGTGGGTTTAATCAATAGTGTTTTTACCGGAATGCCGGCAATAGGACAAAGTTTATTGGGAGCTTTTATTGCCGGATTGATTTTTTTCCTTATTGCCTACTTTTATCCACAAGGCATGGGTCTGGGTGATGTAAAATTTGTGGCGGCCTTGGGATTGTATTTGGGAGCGCCGCAGATTTTGGCCGCTATTTTTTGGGCTTGCCTGTTGGGTGTACTTTGCGGCGGCTTATGGCTCTTCATAGCGAAGAAAAGTATCAAAAACCCATTGCCCTTTGGTCCTTTTTTAGCAACCGGTACATATATTGTGCTTCTTTTCCAGGATAAGTTATTGGCTTTATTAAACTATTAATTCCGATAAGAGAACAGTGGGAATCACAAATGAGCAAAAGGTTTTTGTTATTTGTAGAGATTACCGCTTATGAAATCAGATTCTTAAAACAGCAGCGAAACTTGGGCAGTAAATCAGCCGGGCTCTCTTTTCAGAGCATTCCTTTTGTGACGGAAGATAATCAATCAGCATGGGATACTTATTCCGGCATGTCTCAAGCCAGTCTTACCAGGTTGTAACAAGTGCTGAGAGATTATCGACAAAAGTCGGTCGGTAATCAAAAATTAGCGGCTTTTGTCTTGTTGCCTTTTGAAAAAGGTTTAATCAGGGAATATATACTTCCATGGATTCACAAAAGGGATCGGGATTCGGCGGTCGAGTATTGTTTAAAACATGAATTCCCTTATTTGATGAAAGAATTGATCTTTAAGTATCGGGTGATAGAAGAAAGAGAAAGGCAGGATCTGCGCATACAGGTCACCGCTATCCGCAGGGATATCGTAAGGCTTTATGCCCAATGTTTTGATAAAGCAGGTTATATTTTGAAAGGCATTGAGTACTCGGCCTGGGCTTTGGCTGAATACCTTTGTCCACCGGATTCGTCAATTTTGCTCTGCCTGCGTAAAGCCAATCTTTATGAAGCGGAGTTAATTGTTTTTAAAGGTACAGTACCGCTCATAATAAGGGATATCCGTATTGGAGCGGGAAAAAACTCCGCTTCAAATATCTTTTTTGGCCCTCAGGATTTGGGGGCGGCTGTGGATTTTCTGCTGACCGACGGGAGTCTCGAATCTGAAAAAGCGGTGGATTGGTTAAAAAATTTTGGACTTATCGGCCAAGTCAAGACTTTTATGCCTCCATCCGCCCAATTTGAGACCTATGCCCTTCTTGGAGCCAGACAACGAGTTCGGGCCCAAAATAACTATAACTTTTTGGAGGAAAATAATCATACTAAATTTAAAAAAGCCGTTTTTGGCGCCGTAATTTGTTTAATTCTGCTGCTGACTGCAGGAGGCAAGGTTTTATATACCCAAAATTCAACTTACCAAAAGATTCAAGAGGATATTGCAAGCTTGGTGGAAACCTCTTCCCGACAGACAGAGAATAATATATATGCTGTCGGGGAGGAGTGGCAGGAAATTAATCAGACTTCGCTTAAAGATTTGCAGCAAATAAATAAAGCTTTGGGAGACATCAGCAAAATAAACGGCAGCTTGGTTTTAACCAGTTGGAACTATCAGAAAGGTAAGTTGACCGTTGCCGGCGAATGCGGTCATAACAATGAAATCATGCAGCTAATGAACATATTTGTTCTCGAGGGATGGAAACAACCGGTATTGGTAAAATACCATCGACAAAGAGAAATAATCACTTTTACTTTAAACATTCAGAAATAATCAAGGAAAGGTGAAAATCAGTTGCGGATTGATTTTGGGGGCTTAAAGAAACAAATGGAGTTATTATCAAACCATTTAAACCCTTGGCAAAGGTTGGGAATAGGAATTGGTTTGCTTTCAGGAATTGCTGTGGTTATCATTTTAAATTCAATCAATGCAAATATTAAAGACAGTTTGGCCTTGAAAGCCACTTGGGAGCAAAAACTGAAGGATAACCAAGCAGAACCGCGAAATACAGGGACAATCGCTTTAACCGTCTCCAGGTTACCGGAGGCTATTGACTATGTGGAACAAGTGTTCCAGGCTTATGCTTTGGAGGTTAATGAGATAACAATTACCGGGGCAAACATTGATCAATTGTCGTCTAATTCAAATCCTTATCAATCTTTGGGCTTGAAAGTGAAGGTCAGTGGGGAACAGGCAATGATTCTGCAAGTTTTATTAGATATTGGCCTTAATAATATGTACCCCCTTGCTATACAAGAAATAGATATGGATGCACAAAGAGCGGACATCCTGTTTCAACTACCGGTTTATCAGGATTAAACTTCACTTGTGACAAGTCTATAATGTAACCGGACAAACTTTTGTTCCATAATCTGGAACAGAAGGGTGGGATTATTCTTGAAGCAGTATGTTATTAGAGCTGGAGACAGCTTTTTCCGTTTAGCCCAGCAATTTGGTTGCTGCTGTCAAGATTTTGTAGAATGTAATCCGGGGCTTAATCCAAATAATCTGCAAATAGGCCAAGTAATCAATGTCCCCGGGAACGCAAAACAATCGGCGACAGGAACTTGCGCCGAAATCGTGGGTAAAGGTTGCAGCGGCCGATGCGATGATGTGCTGGTAGAAGTTGAAGGTATAAAGTTTAAGGTTATAAGAGTCGGTGAAGCTTCGATTCCCCATGAGGTTCATCTCATTCTGCCCCGGACTGAAATTAGGAAAGTTGAGTACCCGGAAAGGGGTGTGGTGGAGACTACTATTATGCTGAGCAATATCAATATTGTTAACTCGCCTCGATTTCATGGAGAAAGTTCGGTAAAAATTGAAACGGCCGCCAATAATAATTTTAAACCCGGGGAAAATGATAATATCAAATACTAAAGTTTTGCCGGATACTATCCTCTTGTGAGAGGACAAAAAATTGTGATAGGATAAAATAGTTAAAAATGTTTAATTATTATTGCGGTTAAGGAGAAGTCTATGGGAAAAATATTTGTTTTTCATGGGGTAAATCTCCATCTTTTGGGCTTAAGAGAACCTGATATCTATGGCACTCAGAGTTTGGCTGAACTCAATGCGCGCATAATGGCTATGGGTGAAGAAAACGGCATCCCCATTGAATGCCGCCAAACGAATCATGAGGGCGAGATGGTTGATTGGATTACCCAACTAAAACCGAGCGATTTTCTTATTATTAATCCCGGGGCTTGGACCCATACCAGCTATGCTCTGTACGATGCGATTAAGGGAGTTCAGGTACCTGCTATTGAAGTGCATATCTCCAATATTTATGCCAGAGAGAGTTTTAGGGCCCATTCCGTTATAGCCGGAGCTTGTCTGGGGCAAATAAGCGGTTTAGGTACCGACAGCTATTTGTTGGCTGTGGCTTATGCTTTGGAGTTCCAAAAATATCGCTGCCATGAAGGGATTGCACATGTTGAGGATAAATAGATTACGGCAACAAATGGCCGAGCGGGCAATAGAGGGGATAATTGTTAGCTCCTCCCCCAATATTTATTATCTAAGCGGTTTTACCGGAACTAACGCCCTGTTGTTTATTACCCAGAGCAAAAGTTATTTGCTTACGGATTTCCGGTATGTGGAGCAGGCCAAGCTGGAAGCGCCGGATTTTGAGATTATCAAGACCGATAAAGATACATATCAGACAATGGACAGTTTGGCTGAAGGGATTACAACCATTGGTGTAGAGGAGCAAGCAGTTACCCTAGCCCAATACCGCCAATTAGAGAAGAGCTTGTCCGGAAAGGTTTTTAAAGAAGCTTCTACTATTTTGCAGGAGATGCGCCAGGTAAAAGATGAGCAGGAGATTGAAATTATTAAACAAGCAATAAAAATTACGGATCAGGCTTTTGACTTGATTTTACCTGATCTTAAACTCGGGGTAAGGGAGGAGGAAATAAGTCTTAAACTGGAGTATAGTTTGAGAAAACTGGGAGCCAGCGGAAAATCTTTTGATTATATAGTGGCCTCAGGCCATAGGGCCGCTCTGCCTCATGGAGTGGCTACAGCCAAACAGATTGAAAAAGGTGATTTCGTTACTTTGGATTTTGGGGCTAAATATCAACGATATTGTTCCGATTTTACCAGGACTGTCTTTATTGGTAAGCCCGAAGCCAACCATCGAGAGGTTTATGATATTGTGTTGCAAGCGCAATTAGCCGCCATTGAGGTTGTCAAACCCGGTCTTACGGGTAGGGAAGTGGATGCCGTTGCAAGAGAGCTTATTACAAAAGCAGGATATGGGGAATATTTCGGGCACGGGTTGGGGCATTCCCTTGGTTTGGAAATTCATGAACCTCCCAGTTTAAACCCTAGAGAAGAAAAAGTGTTGCAGCCAGGGATGGTTGTAACTATAGAACCCGGTATTTACTTGCCGGGATGGGGAGGAGTAAGAATAGAAGATGTTGTCCTGGTGACAAATACGGGTGCGGAAGTCTTGACACAAGCTTCAAAGCAGTTCATTATTATTGATTAGAGAATAGCAATTATTAGAATGGTTTTATTTTAAATTTTTATTTTAAACTCTATTTGTATTCTTAAGTCTAAAACAAATATAATTAGTTTATAAAATGTTATTTTTATTTTATTTATTTATCTACTAAACATTAATCTAAAAACAGGAGGACCACCATTATGATTTCTTCAAATGATTTTAAAACCGGACTGACATTTGAAGTTGACGGCGATATTTATCAGGTGGTTGAGTTTCAGCATGTAAAGCCTGGTAAAGGTTCTGCTTTTGTCCGTACTAAAATTAAAAATTTAAGAACAGGCGCTGTGATTGAAAGAAAATTTAATGCCGGGGAAAAAGTTGCCAAGGCTAGATTAGATCGACGGGAAATGCAGTATCTTTATAAAGACGGTGACCAATTTGTGGTTATGGATAATGAAAGTTATGAACAGTTCACGTTGAATGAAGCTCAGATAGGTGATAATGTCAAATGGCTGAAAGAAAATATGGAGCTGGCGGTACTGTTTTACAACAATGAAGTAATCGGGGTTGATCTCCCCAATACTGTAGAACTAAAAGTTATTGAGACAGAACCCGGAGTTAGAGGAGACACGGCTACGGGTGGTTCAAAAGCAGCTGTTGTTGAGACCGGAGCGACAGTGCAAGTGCCATTCTTTGTCAACGTGGGCGATGTATTAATAATTGACACTCGAACTGGAACCTACGTTTCGAGGGCTTAAGTTAATTTTCAATCTCCTTTGGGTTATAAACTGGAAACATACATAAAAAGCTTGGCTTCGGCCAGGCTTTCTTGTTGTTGCCTTTGGGCATAACTGCAATTTAGGAAGGAATAGGGAGAGGGTTATGGATTTTAAGCAGATAGAAGCATTTGTCAATGTTTATCGTTTGCGCAGCTTTTCCCTTGCAGGTCAAGCCATGTACTTAACCCAGCCTACGGTTAGCAGCCATATAAATGACTTGGAAAACGAACTTGGGGTCAAGTTGTTTGACCGTTCCAGCCGTGATATTATCCCAACGGAGGCTGCCGACGATTTCTATCGGTATGCGGTGAGTATCTTAGAAACGAGAACCAGGGCTATTAACTCTCTTAACGGATATAAGGAAAAGATTGAGGGCAGGTTGGAACTGGCCGTCTCTACCATCCCCGGTCAATATTTGCTTCCTCGGGTGATGAAAGGCTTTAATACCCTTTATCCCCATATTATGTTTATTATCAACCAAGGGGATACCCAGGAAGTTATTAAGGAAATAAGGCAAAAAAAATTCCAGCTAGGGATTGTGGGAGCTCGTTTTGCTGACAATAAGTTGGAGTTTGAAACTTTGTGCAGTGACCGGTTGTTATTAATTACTTCCACAGATTTTAAAGGCAGTTCTCATTATCAAATTAAAAAAAAGGAAGGAACTGAGTCCTTAATAACCCTTGATGAACTTGTTTCCATGCCCTTTATTGTCCGGGAAAGAGGTTCGGCCACGAGACAGGAATTTGAAACGGCGCTCAAAGCAAGAGGCTTAAATCCCGAATCTTTGTCCATCGTGGCCGAAATGAACAGTACTGAAGCCATTAAATGTGCGGTTAAGGAAGGCTTGGGGGTCTCAGTGGTATCTGCTCGAAGTGTGGAAGATTATTTGGAATTAGGGTTGATTAAAGCTTTTGGCATCGAGGGACTAAACCTGAAAAGATCATTTTATTTGGTTACCCTTCGAGGCCAGCCTTTATCCCCGAATGCCGCCACTTTCCGGCAATTTATTATAGAATATTTTCAAAAATCTTCAGATTGATTTCCATACCGCAAGTTTTGTAAAATCTAAGCCGTTTTGTTAAAGCAATCTTTATTGTTTTATTATTTTGGCTATTGCTTGCAGGGCGTAGTTTACTTCCGCCTTTGTATTGAAATGGGTAAAACTGAAGCGTACCGTCCCCTGCGGAAAAGTTCCCAGGGTTTGATGAGCGGAAGGCGCGCAATGCAGGCCGGAGCGCGTCATGATGCCATAGTCTTTATCTAAAATATAGGCTATTTCGCCGTTGTCCCTATCCGGAAAGTCTAAGGAAACAACCGCTATGCGGTTTTTCAGATCCTGGGGGCCTATTATTTTAATGTGCTTCAAGCTATGGATCCCGGCCAAAAATATAGCGGTCAATTCCATAGCTTGGGTATGGAGGTTGTCTATTCCTTCTCTTTCCAAATATTTTAAGGCTTGATGCAAGCCAAATATACCGGGGATATTTGGAGTACCGGCCTCAAACTTGTCGGGAAGAAAGGGCGGAATATCTTCCCGGTCCGATAAGCTGCCAGTCCCTCCCACGAATAGAGGCTCCATTTCCCGAGCCAGTTCTTGGTCGATTAGGAAACCGCCTATGCCTTGTGGTCCCAACAGGCCCTTATGACCGGTAAAGGCTAGGGCGTTGATATTGTAATCCTCCATGTCGATGGTCAAAGAACCTGCTGTCTGCGCGCTGTCCACAATAAAGATTAGACCATGATTTTTGCATATCCTACCCACTTCTTTAAGCGGCAGAACTGAACCGCAAACATTGGAGGCGTGGGTCATAATAACCGCTTTGGTGTTTTTCTGCAGCGCGTTTTCGATTTCCAGTGGGTTTAAAAAGCCTTGGGAGTCGGTTTTGACCCTGGTAAAACTGATACCCGAAGCGGATAATTGGAGCAGGGGTCTCATAACGGCATTATGCTCCAAAGAAGACACAATACAGTGGTCATTTGGTTTGAGCAATCCTTTAAGCAACATATTTAAGGCTTGGGTGATATTTAAGGTGAAAATAACATTCTGAGGTTGTTTAAAATGAAAAAGACGGCACAGTGCTTCTCTGGTCTCCAAGACAACTTCCTCAGCGGTAAGAGCATTTGAGTAAACTCCGCGATTGATGTTGGCTCCCACATTTTCAATATAATATTTCATCGCCTCTCCAACTCCGGGGGCTTTGGGATAGGAGGTAGCGGCTTGGTCAAAATAGACTCTGTTCATAATAAACACCTTTTAGTAAATTATGTTTGATATAAAAATCAAATATATAAAAGCTAATCTGTATTTTCAGCTCTAAAGGTTAGGTTTATTCTTTATTCTACTATAGGAGATTAGTTCCAGGCCATAGGTATAATACATTTTGAAGGCAACTTCTTTTAATGGGTATTGAAAAGATCTATAAATAGCTGAAATCTTATTGACAATCAAAATATGTAATGCCGATTTATCGTTCTATAATTAGAATAGATTGGCAGTTTAATTCATAAGAAGAGGAGGAAACAATTTGCAAGAAAAAAAAGGGATTATTGCTGCCGGCCTGGTCATAGGCATACTGGCCGTGGTTCTTGTCCAGTTTGGCAATCCGGCCAATATGGGTATCTGTATTGCTTGCTTTCTTCGCGATACTGTAGGAGGATTAGGGCTGCACCGCGCCGAAGTGGTACAATACATTCGTCCTGAGATAATGGGTATTGTGCTCGGTGCTTTTCTCATGGCCAAAGGGAAAAGAGAATATCAAGGCAGGGGAGGATCCGCCCCGTTTACTCGTTTTGTTTTGGGTATGTTTGTAATGATTGGCGCGCTTATGTTTTTGGGATGTCCATTGCGTATGGTTTTAAGACTGGGAGGCGGAGATTTAAATGCCCTGTTTGGATTGGTAGGCTTTGCGGTGGGAATATTGGTAGGAATTCAGTTTTTAAACAGGGGGTTTACCCTCAAAAGAACATACAGGATGCCGGCTTTTGAGGGATACTTGTTTCCGGCCTTGAACCTCGTACTGTTGATTCTGTTAGTAGTTGCCCCGTCCTTTATCTTTTTTAGCTCCAAGCCCCCGGGTGCATCTCATGCTCCCGTTCTTTTATCCCTTGTCGCGGGTTTAATTGTAGGTTTGTTGGCCCAGAGAACAAGGTTATGTATGGTCGGGGGAATTCGTGATGCTGTCATGTTTAAGGATTGGTATCTCCTTTCCGGTTTTATTGCCATTTTAGTGGCGGTTTTGATTGGAAACTTAATCTTGGGAAAATTTAACTTAGGATTTAGCGGGCAACCTGTAGCTCATACAGACGGGCTATGGAATTTCCTTGGCATGGCTTTGGCCGGCTGGGGATCGGTTTTATTGGGCGGCTGCCCGCTGCGCCAGCTCATATTGGCCGGAGAAGGAAATGGGGACTCGGTTATAACGGTACTGGGTTTGGCTGCCGGAGCGGCAATAGCACACAACTTTGGATTAGCTTCCTCAGCCGCCGGGCCGACTTTAAACGGGCGAATAGCAGTAGTTATAGGATTTGTAGTTGTCTTTCTGATTGCTTTTTTCAATCGGGAGAGAAGTTCGGATTTTGGAATCAAAGGAGGGGTTAATATTGATCTATCCGGTGATAGACGCTAGAGGCAGATCTTGCCCCGAGCCGGTGATACTGACCAAGAAAGCTTTGGAGAATAATCCAGAAGGTATTGTAGTGCTAGTGGATAATAAGACAGCCCATGAAAATGTGAGTAGATTTGCTCGTAATGCCGGTTATCAAGTAAGATTAGAACAGGAAGGGCCGGACTTTCGTCTGACTCTTGCTAAATGAGCATGGGCAGGGGTCGAGCATGTTGGAATATTTAGCAACCTTTTACACCCATATGGGAGCAATTAATTATTATCGTTATTTAAAAAAAATAGGAGTACGGGCTGAAACTTTACCTGTACCCCGCAAGTACAGTTCCAATTGTGGAGTTGCGGTCAAGTTTTATACGGAGCAAGATATTGAGAATTTGATCAGTGAAGATATGGAAAAACTGTTTATGATTGTGGACGGGGAAGATCAGCTTATTTATCGGAATGAGCTGGAATGACTGCTCATTGGTACCGGCGTGCTTTCCCTGATCAATATAAATCCCGGGGTGACGAAATGGAAAAGGATAAACTTAAATTAACTCAAATGACTTCAAGTTCCGGTTGAGCTGCTAAACTTAGCCCACAGGCGCTAGCACAGGTCTTGTGCTATTTACCGAAAATCGAAGATGAAAACTTGTTGGTAGGCCCCCAAACTTGTGATGATGCCGCCGTTTACAAGCTTAACGATGAACAGGCTGTAATCTTAACTCTGGATTTTTTTACTCCCGTGGTGGATGATCCTTTCACTTTCGGACAAATTGCGGCCGCCAATGCCCTCAGCGATATTTATTCCATGGGGGGATTACCGTTAACGGCTCTTAACATTGCCTGCTTCCCGACATGCCTACCCAGGGAAACCCTAGGACAGATCATCAAGGGAGGTGCAGATAAAGTCCGGGAGGCCGGAGCGTTGATAGTAGGTGGACATACCGTTGAGGATAATGAACCTAAATATGGCTTATCCGTTATGGGAGTGGTCCATCCCAGGCAAATAATTACCAATGCAGGTGCAAAAGTCGGAGATTTGCTTGTTTTAACCAAACCTCTGGGTCTTGGTATTATCAATACGGCAATCAAAGGCGGACTGGTAGATGATATACTCTATCGTAAAAGTATAGAGATTATGACTTATCTCAATAAGGATGCCAGTTTGGCCATGCAAAAAGCGGGGGCCACGGGATGTACGGATATAACCGGGTTCGGTTTGTTGGGGCATGCGGTCGAAATGGCTGAAGCCAGCGGGGTGAGTCTGGAAATTTGGGTTGACAGCTTGCCTGTTATTGCCGAAAGCGTAGAATTGGCCAGGATGGGACTTGTACCTCAAGGTGCTTATAAAAACCGTGAATATCTTCAAGCTAAAGTAAGTATGGAAAATAAAATCCCTCTGGAAATGCAAGATATTCTTTTTGACCCCCAAACATCGGGAGGGCTGTTAATATCCGTACCTGAAGCCCAATTGGATTTATTGCTTAAGGAATTGCAACAAACCAACCGTACTCCTTTTGCCGTTGTAGGCAGAGTGAAAAAGAAAAGCACTTACTCCCTGAAAGTAAAAACTCATATGTAAAATCAAACTTGCTGCTTGGTTCAAAGTGTAGAGTGTTATCCACGAATTTGTTGGAATAACACTCTTTTTTTTGGGCCAAAAAATAAGTCTAAAATTTACCTTTGGGACATACCCTTCTAATACAGAGGGGGTTGGTTCATGAAAAAAAATGCTTCCCCAACAAGCGTTGTGGCACTGGATATTGGCCGCTGGGTAGCCGGTCCGGTTGAAAAGGTAGTTCAAGAGGGGATTAAAAATATTAGCGATAAAGAAATCATCGAAGAAATCCGTTTGAGAATAAATAAGCCAATCATGCTTAGAACCAATATTAGGGAATTTTTTCTGCCTTTAAAAAATCCCGCCGGTAGTAATGAACGCACTTATGTCGTCACTAAAGAAGACCTGCTTACCAGTCTGGAAAAAATGACTTTTAGTTCCATATATGCAGCGGAGGAAGGATTGAGGCAGGGTTATTTAACTTTGCCCGGAGGTCACCGGGTGGGCTTGGCGGGAGAAACCGTTGTTGAATTTGGCAGGATTAAAACCTTGAAGAACATCTCCGCCATAAATATTCGTTTGGCCCAGCAGCCGGAAATCGATTTGGCGGACCTGTTAGTCAGCCTGCTGCATAAAAACAAGAGCTTCTGCCATACACTTATAGCTTCACCGCCCAGGGCAGGGAAAACTACGGTTTTAAGGCAATTGATTCGCTTATTAAGTAACGGATTGCCGTGTATTGGTTTGGAAGGTCAGGTTGTAGGGGTGGTTGATGAAAGAAGTGAAATTGCCGGAATGTACCAAGGTGTTCCTTCTTTTGATTTAGGTATGAGGACCGATGTTCTGGACCGCTGTCCCAAGGCTCTGGGTATCGGTATATTGATAAGAACCATGTCTCCTGCTGTGGTGGCTGTAGATGAACTGGGAGGAGTGGAGGATATTGAAGCTGTTAGAGATGCTATTCGCTGTGGGGTAAGGGTTTTAGCGACAGTTCATGCCGATTCATTAGAAGAATTGAAAAAAAGGGAATATCTAAAGGACTTACTAAAGACCGAGGCTTTTGAGAGAGTTGTACTTTTAAGTAGAGCCTATGGACCGGGGACCATAGAAGGTGTTTATGATTTGGACTCAGGTGCGAATCTTAAGCCTTTGACAAAAGTTTACAATAGAACTGCCGGTTTTTAGGAGGAATATATGCTGATAATCGGATACCTGGTTGTGATTCTCGGTTGCGGCTTTATCGGGCTGTATAAAGCAGCCCAAATAAAAAAAAGGCCTAAGGAAATCAGAGAAATGATTAATGCCTTAAGTCTGTTGGATACAGAAATTTACTGGGGCTTAACCCCTTTACCCGGAGCTTTTGCTTTGATTAAAGATCGGGTTGATTCTCCATGGAAAGAGTTATTTGGCAAATTGGAAGAAAAGATAAACAAAGGTGATAGTGCTTCCAAAGCTTGGTCAGCAAGTATTGCTGAGGTGCGAAAATTTGCTTGTCTGGAAGATGAGGATTGGAAAGTGATTGCGACAATAGGCAAAAATTTGGGAAGAGCGGATAGGAATGAAGAACATAAACAATTGGACTTAGGGCAAAAACACTTGGCTTTACTTCACGAGAAAACAAAAAACCAGGCCGAACTTAAAGCCAAAATGTGGTCATACCTCGGTTTTCTTGCAGGTTTTGCTCTAGTTATTGTGATCATGTAAGAAAGGCAGGGATAGCAAATGAGTATTGATTTAATATTAAAAGTTGCCGGGATTGGTTTATTAGTGGGCATCCTGGCTATGGTCTTAAGTGAGGCCGGCAAAAAAGAACAGGCACAAATGGTAACAATCGCTGGCGTAATCGTGGTTCTCTATATTGTGATTCAGGGTATCGCAGATTTGTTTGTTTTGATCAAGAGCGTTTTTAAACTTTATTAGGGGGCCCGGACGTGGAAATTGCACAAGTGGTGGGATTGGCAATTATTGTAACTGTAATCGGTGCCGTGTTAAAACAGATTAAGCCGGAGATGGCGCTCCAACTGAGTATTTTGGCTGGAGTGACAATTTTTTTGCTGGTAATGGACAAAATCAGGCTCGTAATCGACTTGTTGCAGAAACTGGCCGATCAAGCCAATATAAACTCCTACTATCTTTTCATTGTCTTAAAGATAGTAGGGGTAGCTTATCTGGCTGAATTAGGATGTCAAATTTGCCGTGACGCCGGTGAAACCGCTCTGGCTACCAAAGTGGAAATAGCCGCTAAGGTATTTGTGATTGTCCTGGCTATTCCTATTATCGTAGCAATTATAGAGTCTGTGATGAAGCTTTTGGCGTAAGTGAGGAGAGATCGATGTGGCCAAGAAGATTACGGTACTTGTTTTTTTGTTATTCTTCTGTTTTCTATGTGCTCCCTTCGTGCTTAGGGCTGATGATGTCCGGGAGAAAGATATGGATGTCATGGAGAAAATTGATCTGGGGCAGGAAATAGATTTGTCAAATGTCAGAGCAATGCTCAACCAATTGGATAAAGATGTTCAGGAAGCTTTGCCCGATTTTTCTCTTGCTCAGATTTTTGAGGATTTAAGAAAGGGTAAATTAAATCTTAGTCCTCAGGTCCTGGGAGACAAAATCTTACAAGCTGTTTTAAAGCAAATTGTGGTCAATGGACCATTAATTGCCAAACTTCTTATCCTGGCTGTACTCTGTGCCGTAATCAATCAGTTGCAGCTGTCCTTTTCCGGCAGTGTGGCCAAAATAGCTCAAATGATGATCTATCTTGTTTTGCTGGGACTGGCGGTCACTTCTTTTCAGATCGCTTTGGATGTTGGGAATAAAGCAATTGATAATATGGTTTCCTTTATGCAGGCCACCCTTCCCGTGATGTATGCCGTACTTTTGACTATGGGAAATCTGACGAGTACAGCTATCTTCAAGCCAATGGTTCTAGGCAGTCTGGTTTTTTTGGCTTCCATCATAAAAAACATTGTTCTTCCATTATTTTTTTTAAGCATAGTTTTGCGTCTGTTTAACAATATTTCAGATCAGTTTAAACTGGCCAAATTTTCTTCGCTGTTGGATTTTGCCGGAAAATTTTGTATAGGGATTGTGCTCACTGTCTTTATCGGTATTATGGCGGTTCAAGGGGTTGCAGGGGGAGTTGCTGACGGAGTGGCTTTGCGCACAGCCAAATATTCGGCTGATCTTATTCCGGTAGTGGGGAAATTTTTTAAGGATGCAGTGGAATTGGTAGTTACCTCGGGATTGGTTTTAAAAAATGCCCTCGGTTTGATAGCTTTGCTGGCCATTGTGTTTATTACCCTGGCTCCGCTTATCAAAATTGTTGCCATGATGTTTACTTTTAAAATATCGGCCGCTCTGGTTGAAGCCTTAGGTGAGAAAAATTTGTCCGACAGTTTGCAGGATATGTCCAAAGGCCTTCTTTATATCTTTGCGGCCGTTGCTTCAGTGGGAATTATGTTTTTTATGGCAGTGACCATAATTATCGGTACCGGAAATTTAGCTGTAATGTTGCGTTGATTTTCGTCTTTGCAAGGGAATAGGAAGCGGGGGTGGTACAAATGGAAGGTTTAAAAACGCTTGTTCGCAACATAGCTTTTATCCTGCTTTTGGCTACTTTTTTAGAACTCTTGCTGCCTGGGGAAAAAATGAAAGGCTTTGTCAAAATGATTATGGGTTTATTTGTTATAGCCGCTATTTTGGCACCGCTTACAAACTTGCTTGAGCTTGATTATCAAAATGAAGTGCCCGCCTGGGTAAAATTTGCTACTTCAGATATGCCGGTCATGACGGGTGATGAATCTTTAGAAGATATGGGAAAGTCGGCAGTCCGGGAACAGTTTAGAAATATATTAATCAGCCAGATCAAACAGCTTGTTTTAACAGTGGATGGGATAAAGGAAACGGTTGTGGAGGTGGAACTGGATGATCAGGTTGATGGATTTAGTGATTATCCACAAATTCTGAGCGTCAACATTCTGTTTAGCCGTAAAACCGGTGTTGTTCCCGCTTTAGATCCAATTATTGTCGGCGGCAATAAGATTAATGAACCGGCAACCGAAAATGATAAGGCTCAAATCATAAGAAAACAGGTATCTTCTTTTATGCAGATCCCGGAAGACATAATTTTTGTCCATGAACAATGAAAAGGGGAGGATAAAATGGGTTTATTCCAACAAGGATTTAATGAAAGAATTATTTATGCCATTGCTATTATAGTTGCTTTAGGGGTAGTATTTATTTATTCTGAACAAAAAGAGCAAGCAGTTCCGTCTTTAGGTCAACAAAGCATTTCTGTTGCTTCCTCGGCCACTGAAAATTCGGAAATTGCCGCATTGGAAAAAAGTACGGAAGAAAAAATCAGTCAGTGCTTGGCAAGTATTCAAGGAGTTGGTCAAGCAAAAGCCCTTGTAACTTTTTCTTCGGGGATAAAAAGAGAATATGCTTTCGATAAGAGTGTAACCACCAAAACATCAAAACAGACCGACAAAGACGGGGGCATAAGTGAAGTGGAGGAGGTTACGGAAACCAGCCAGCTTGTAATGGCCGGCAATTCTACTCCGGTTATAATATCGGAGCAAAGGCCGGAAATCGCCGGGGTCTTGATTATTGCCCAGGGTGCCAGTGATCCTAAAATAAGAGAACAAATTACTTTAGCGGTGAAAACGCTTCTCAATATAGACGCAGCAAAAGTAAGTGTGGTACCCATATCCAGCGAATAGAATTACTCAGTTGTTGCCAAGGTCATGATTCTGTTATAATACAAATAATAGGCTATTGATGGGAAAATGAGGTGTAGGAATTATGGATAAGAATAGAAGTATTGAGAACTCTTTTGGTTCAGTAAGAATTGCCGACGAAGTAATTGAAGTAATTGCCGGGATGGCAGCTTCGGAGGTGGAAGGGGTTGCTGAATTAAGCAGCAGTATAGTCGGTGATATAGCCAATATGTTCGGCAGGGGAAAGGGTTCTTCAACATCAAAAGGCATAAAGGTTGAGGTTGGAGAGAATGAAGCCACGGTAGACCTATATCTTGGTGTGGAATATGGGGTCTCCATTCCCAATGTAGCCCAAAAGGTACAGGAAGCAGTCAAAGAGGCTATTGAAGGAATGACAGGTTTAACTGTATTGGAAATAAATGTTCATATTCAAGGAGTCGCTTTTAAAACTCCTACTGACAACAAAAACGTTCTTAAAGATGTTTACAAAGAAAATTAGAGGGGGAATCTCCTTGAGTAAAGGGGATAGCAATTTGAGGTATACAGATGCGGCATAGGTTCTTGGGATTAATCCTGCTTATCATCTCAGTGTGGCTTCTACTTCTGGCCACCGGGTGGAGTGCGCCATACAAGCTTATTATTAATCTTTTGACTTGGCTTCGGGCCAATGCCCTGCCAAATGTGACTTTGGCCTTGATATGCTTATTTGCCGGTATTTATCTGTTACAGGGCGGTTATGTCGGATCCACCAATATTTGCTTGCCCAAGGTAGGAAACGGAGAAATCAGGATTACTCAAGCTGCCATAAGAGATATTGCTTTAAAAAGCATTGCCGGAATTACAGGCTTACAGAAAACTAAAATTAAAATTAAACAGGAACCCGAGGGACTAATTATCAACATCTATTGTCGACCGGACCATCGATTCGAAATTAAATCCACTCCTTTGTTGATTCAGGAGAATATAAGCCGGGAGATAGAAAACCTTACAGGAATTAAGGTCAAAGAGGTGAGGGTGCTGGTTAGCCCCAGAATATGGAAAAAATAAACGGTTGCAAAAATACGATAAGGGGGAAAATGTATTCCCTCGGGGAATGGTGCCTGCAAAACCATCCGGGCAAATTTTGTGGGTCTTTGTTGGGTTTTGTTATTGCCTTAACTATTATCCTGTTGGGCTTTTGGCAGACCATTTTTATAATTGTTTTGACCTCTTGCGGCTTTTATCTAGGCCGGTGTTGGGATCAAGGTATGCTTCCTTCCTGCCTGAATCGTCTCCTACATAGAATCAGAAACAAAGATAAAAAATAATAAGGTATTAATTATTCTTCCATTTCTACTAGGATTTCCACAAAGAAAAACTTTATTGCGGAGGCAACTATGAGCAGAAGAATAGCGCGAGAAACGGCCCTACAAGTGTTATACCAGATAGAGATGACCGGAGAGGCGGAAAAATTTTCTCAAATAATTGAACATTGGGCCACTGAATTTGCCCTATCTTCCAAAAGCAGCGAGTTTGTGCGGACGCTAGTGGAGGGTACTTTGCGGCATAAAAAGGAAATTGATGCAAAGCTTTCTTCTACTGCTCATGATTGGGCTTTGGAAAGAATGAGTGCCGTCGACCGGAACTTGATGAGGCTTGCCATCTATGAAATGTTGTATGATAAACAAACTCCTCAGAGGGTAATAATCAATGAAGCTATTGAAATAGCCAAAAAATTTGGCGGCGACGACTCATCCAGATTTATTAACGGTATACTGGATAAATTTCTGGATCCTGCAGAAAGGTCGTAAACAGTGATATGCTATATTTGGGAATAGATACAAGCATGTATACCACCTCTATAGCAGTGGTTAACGAGAATAAAGGCCCTGTGTTTGAAGAGCGAAGGGTTTTACAGGTCCCACTCGGCGAAAAAGGTTTGGCTCAATCGGAGGCACTGTTCAAACACTTACAGGTGTTACCTGAGCTTTTGCAATTAATCCCCGCAAATATTTGGAACCAGATCAAAGGCATTGCTGTCAGTACTGCGCCGCGGCCGGTGGAAGGGTCTTATATGCCCGTTTTTACAGCAGGAACGTCAATAGCTTTATCCTTGGCAGCAGCTTTAAGGGTTAATTTAACAACCACTTCTCATCAGGAAGGGCATATTGTTGCCGGGCTGAACTCTTTGGAAGAATCGATAGGGACGGAATTTTTAGCCGTTCATCTTTCCGGTGGAACCACTGAGTTATTGGTTGTCAATAAAACAGGCCCCGGCAGATTCAAAATCAAAATATTGGGAGAAAGCACTGATCTGCACGCCGGCCAGTTTGTTGACCGGGTCGGAGTTAGCTTAGGGCTGCCTTTTCCGGCAGGTAAAGAATTGGAAAAACTGGCTTTGAAGGCGACTCCAGGGGCTGCTTCTTTGTTACCGTCATCTGTCAAAGGATACTCGATGAGTTTTTCCGGAGTAGAAGCGGCAGCCCAGCGCTTGCTGAAAGAAAAAAAACGCCCGGCGGATGTGGCCAGGGCAGTTGAAGGGTGCATCGTCAGAACGCTATTTAAAGTATTGACTAAGGCTATTGAAGAAACATGCTTAAACGAGATTCTAATGGTGGGTGGAGTGGCTTCCAATAAATATATTCGGACGGAGCTGGCAAAAAAGATCGGGAATAAAGGCAGGTTGTACTGGGCCAAACCGGAATGGAGTTCAGACAATGCTATAGGTGTAGCGTTAATTGCCCAAGAAGTTCAAACAGCAAACTTATCAAGATATTAAAGTATCCATTGTTTGGGAGAAAAACCATTTTTTATTTTATTTGATTTTATTATTTTATTAACAAAAGGAATGAATTATTATATAATTATAAACCGTAATTATTAAATGTTATATAATTATGCTAAGCGAAAATAACTTGATAAGGCTAAAAGAATATTTTGTTTGATTTTTAACAATATTCGGGTGTTTTCCCCGGTAAGGAGGAAAGAAATGTACACAGTTGTTAAAAAACGGGTATTGGCAAAAGCAATAGTCTTACTTGAAATTGAAGCCCCGGACGTAGCAAAAAAAGCGCAAGCCGGTCAATTTGTAATTGTTCGGCAATTTGATAATTCGGAAAGAATACCCTTGACTATTATGGATTATGACCGGCAGAAAGGAACTGTGACTATAGTCCTCCAGGCTGTCGGCTATTCCTCCACGCTTCTTACCAAGTTGGAGGAAGGTGATAGTTTGCTTGATTTTGTGGGACCGTTAGGTCAGCCTACCGAGATCAAGAACTATGGTACGGTGCTTAGTGTAGGCGGAGGAGTCGGTGTGGCACCGATTCATCCCATTGCTCGGGCTTTAAAAGAAGCAGGCAACTATGTGATTTCCATTTTGGCAGCCAAAAACAAAGATTTAATTATATTGGAAAAAGAAATGAGAGCGGTGAGTGATGAAATTGTAATTACCACCGATGATGGATCTTACGGTTTAAAGGGTTTTGCCACCCACGGTGTTCAAGCTGTTTTGGACAGGGGTTTGAATATTGATGCTATATGGGCTATTGGTCCGATGATTATGATGAAATCTGTTGCCGATTTTACCAGACCTTTAGGGATAAAGACTTTTGTCAGCATGAATCCGATCATGGTAGACGGTACAGGTATGTGTGGGGCCTGCCGTGTCCAGGTTGGAGAGGAGACCAAGTTTGCCTGTGTTCACGGACCGGAGTTTGACGGGCATTTGGTCGATTTTGACCTGGCGATGAAACGTTCGGCCTATTACCGCAAAGAAGAGGCAATGGTTATGGAGAAATATAAATGCCAGTGCCAAAAGGAGGGGATCTAATATGGCTTCAAAATTGCCCCGTCAGGAAATGCCCCGTCAGGATGCACTGGTAAGAAGTAAAAACTTTAAAGAAGTAGCTCTTGGTTATCCACCGGAAACGGCCATGCTGGAGGCAAGCCGTTGTCTCCAGTGCAAGAACCCAAAATGTGTCAAAGGTTGTCCCGTAGGTGTTGATATTCCCCAGTTTGTGGAGAAAATAGCCAAAGGCGATTTTCTTGAGGCGGCAAAAATTATTAAAAACAAGAATTTGCTTCCTGCCATTTGCGGAAGGGTTTGTCCCCAGGAGAGTCAATGTGAGGCTCAATGTATTCTTGGCATTAAAGGAGAGCCGGTTGCTATTGGCCGTTTAGAACGTTTTGCTGCCGATTATGAAATGGCCCATGGCGAGTGTAAAGTTGAACCCAAGGCTTCAACCGGCAAAAAAGTTGCTGTTATTGGGTCCGGGCCGGCAGGGCTTACCTGTGCGGCTGAACTTGCCCGTAATGGCCATGCGGTTACCATTTTTGAAGCTTTACATGTTGCCGGGGGAGTGCTGATGTATGGTATACCGGAGTTTCGCCTACCTAAAGCAATTGTACAGAAAGAAATCAACGGTTTAAGAGATATGGGAGTGGAGATCAAAGTCAACCAGGTGGTAGGTAAGATTACCTCCGTGCAGGAATTACTAAATATAGGTTATGATGCAGTGTTTATCGGTACAGGTGCAGGCTTACCATATTTTCTCAATATTCCCGGAGAAAACTTATGCGGTGTTTACTCGGCCAACGAATTTTTAACCCGTTCCAACCTCATGAAAGCTTATGATTTTCCCAACTTTATTACTCCCATCAAAGTGGGCGAACAAGTTGCCGTTCTAGGGGGAGGAAATGTGGCGATGGATGCGGCACGCACTGCCTTAAGACTTGGAGCTAAAAATGTTCATATTATATATCGCCGTTCTCGGACTGAACTTCCGGCCAGATTGGAAGAAGTTGAAAATGCGGAAGAAGAAGGCGTTGAATTTCATTTATTGACTTTTCCTAAGGAAATTTTGGGAGATGAAAACGGCAACGTTAAGGGTATGATATGTTTGCGTTATGAACTGGGTGAGCCGGATCAATCCGGACGTCGCATGCCGGTACCGATTAAGGGATCGGAATTTGAAATACCGGCGCAAACGGTTGTGGTAGCCATTGGTCAGAGACCAAATCCTTTAGTTACTATGACTACAAAAGGGCTGGAGCTTAATCCGCGTGGAACGATAATTGTTGACGAAAAGACCATGGCCACTTCTATTCCTGGTGTTTATGCCGGCGGGGATGTAGTGACAGGTGCGGCTACCGTTATTCTGGCCATGGGGGCCGGGAAAAAAGCGGCAGCTTCTATTAATGAATATTTGGCTACAAAATAAACTTGGTTACAAAATAAGATTTCTTATTAATATGAAACTTTTGAAAAGAACTTTTTAATAAAAAAAATAATAATTGGAACACTAAAAGAAGATGTCATATATCCTTGAAAACATCTTCTTTTTTTATTGGTTTAAAAGTAAAAAAAATAACAAAGTATTATAAATATATTTAAAAAG
>JAAYII010000290.1 GCA_012523535.1 Peptococcaceae bacterium | reverse complement strand
TTGGCTGGAAAAAGTAAAGCAAAAGACCACTTTTTTGGTGGTTTGGGTAATATTGGCAAAACCGCCTATACCGGACAGTTTGCCTCTTGTATAGTGGCCGTTGACATTGCCGTCGCCGTCTATTTCCAGGGCTCCCACAAAACATACATCAAGGCCGCCCCCTTCATAGAAATCGAACTGGCGGGCCAGGTCCATCATGGAATCGGGTCCGATGGCCACGCCGAAACCCTGTCCTCCGAGGGGGAAACCGCCGGTGTGGCCGGATTCAATGCTTAAATGGACATCATCGAGCATGTTGCGCTCCAGCACTTCCTCCGCTACCAGCTCCGGTATACCGATGCCAATATTGACAATCTGTTCCGGTTTTATTTCCCTTACGGCCCGTTTGGCAATGGCCTTGTGCAGGCTGGTGCGCTTGGAGACAATGCCGATGACTTGGCTTATCTCTTCTTTGCAAGCCTTTAAAATATTGCCTTTGGGGACGTATTTGCCGCAAATAAAATCAAAGTAGCCGTCAATATTGGTCAACTGCTGCTGCTTGGGGCAGACCACGACCACATCGACTAAAGCCGAAGGAATATTGACGGTTCGGGGCAATATGTTGTTGTTGACGATACGGCGGACCTGGACGATAACTTTGCCCCCGTTGCGGTGGGTGGCCTGGGCTATGGACAGGGCATCCACGGAAGCGGCTTCGTTTTCGAAGGTAATGTTGCCCCGCTCGTCGGCATAAGTGGCTTTGATAAAAGCAATGTCCACTTTGGGTATCTTGTATGACAGTCCCAGTTCCCCGTTTTCTTCGGCCAGGCTGACCAAATCCAGTTGGGAGCGCTTGTTAAGCTTGTATTGGCCGTTACGGGGATCGACGAAAAGATTAAGCCCGGTTTTGGTGAAAAGGGTAGAAGCTCCGCGGGCGGCTGCCCTGATCATATGCGACAACACCCCGCCGGGAAGATTGTAGCCTTCAATCTCATTGTTCATTATGCTTTTGCAGGTGCGGTTCATGCTGGCGAAGTGCCCGATAATCACCCTGTCCACGGCTCCTTCGCAGATGTAGCCTTCCACCTCGCTGTCCTCCCGCCAGTCACTAAAGCTGAATGAACTGTAAACGGTAAGGTGCCGGGGAGAACCCGTTTGACGGAATCGGCGGGTAAGCGCCCTGTTTAGATCAACCGGTGAAGCACATGCCAAAAAGGCGTTAACCCAAATCGTATCCCCGTCTTTTACCAGGCCGACAGCGTCCTCAATGCTCATTATTTTATTCATTGCCCCAGTTCCTCCTTGAATTATAATCAAACCGGTATCCCCAATTATTACAATGAATAATCACAATAATAATTATACTCCTACAGAAATAATTGTACTCCCATAAAGAAGCTGAAGACAAGCAAAACAATTATTTGTCTGAATTTATAAACTTAAATAAAAAATTTATCTGTAAATTACGGCAGGGAGGACAGGCCTTACTTGATAATTTTTCGGATAGGAGATAAAATAATGTTCACAGTTAAATAAGTCTGTTGATATTATAATTAAGTTTGTTATGTACTTAATGCAGTAAAGATCTGTGATACACCCGGGGGAAAATTAATTTATGAATCAAAAAAATGTTTCTAGTACGGTAATCAGAAGACTGCCCAGATATTACAGGTATTTGACTTCCTTAAAAGATCTTGGCATTAGCAGCATATCTTCTAAAGAATTGGCGAAAAGAATGAACATAACCGCTTCCCAGGTGAAGCAGGACTTTGCCGCTTTCGGCTGGCACGGCCTTCAAGGTTACGGCTACGATGTCAGTTTTTTGCATACGGAAATCGGTAGGATTCTGGGTCTGGACACGGTGCGTAACATGATTATTATCGGAGCGGGCAGTTTGGGGCACGCCCTGGCCAGACACGCAGAGTTTGAGAAAAAGGGTTTTAAAATCATCGGCATTTTCGATACCAGATCGGAACTGGTCGGTCAAAAGGTTAATGATCTGGAGATAATGCATTTTGATAATATAGAAGAGTTTTTGGCTCACAATAAGGTGGATATAGCGGCGTTGACGGTTCCTGCCAGCCACGCCAAGGGCGTGGTGGAATATATAACCAAACTGGGTATTAAAGCCATTTGGAACTTTGTACCCATGAAACTGCAAACCGACGAGGATGTTACCATAGAAAATATCCATCTTATTGACAGCTTGTTGGTATTGGGTTACAAGATCAAGGAGAATGCCAATATTAAAGATGATTAATAATGCCAATATTAAAGATAAGTAATAAGTCGGCACAATAGATTGGCATGGTGTTGGGAAAAAGCAGAGTAATAAAAAAGGCTGAGCGGATTAGGACAATCCTTGCTCTGCCTTTTTGATTTGCTTTTTGGCTCTGCTTTTTACTTTTTGGATTTTCCTTTTTCCGTTCCCCCTTCTTTATTTTGGTATCCTATGTTACGTCGAAGAAATGAAATCTTTGGTAATATCGGCTTGGAAGTCCAAAATATTCAGCTTAAACTTTAGAGGTTACAAGTTTTGAGAAGGGGGCTGACAAAATGCTTAGAACGGAAAGATTAAGAAAGCAGCATGAGGCGATAGAGGAAATTACGACAACAATCAAGGATTTGTTGCAACCGGAAGCGGTAGAAAATAACGCGGAGCTTATCCGGAAGAACCTGTCAAGCCTGATGGGGAAATTGATGGTTCACCTGGCTGCTGAAGATCAGGTGCTATATCCCGAACTTCTTAAACACAGTGATCCAAATGTGGTGCAAACGGCGCGTAAATACTTGCAGGAACTGGGGAACATAAAAGGACTGTTTGCGGAATACAACAATAAATGGGCCATAGCTCCCCTGATTAAGAACAAACCTGAGGAATTTATCAAGGAAACCAGGGAATTGTTCAGTACTTTAAGGAAAAGGATCGAACTGGAAGAAAAAGAATTATATAGATTGGCGGATTTATAAAGGCTGGGTCTTAGATTTAGCCTTTTTGCCGTGCAGCAAATGGTAGAGAGGGAAAGAAACAAATAATACAAGGGTCAAAATCAGGTATAAACCGCGATATCCCGCCAAGGGAATGACCAGACCATGCAGATAGGGACCGATCCCCAGTCCGCCGTCCAGAAAAACGAAGAAAGTTGAGGTGGCAAGACCTAATCGGTGATTAGGGGCCACTTTTACAGCTATTGCCTGGCCGCAGGAATTTAAAGAGCCAAAACCCAAACCGATTAAGGCCGCTGCCAGAAGAAGGGTAAAGGGATGCCGGGTCTGGCTGAAAATCAGCATACCCAGGGCAAAGGAGGCCAGGGAGGGATAAATCGTAATGTTTTCCCCTTTTTTATCAAACAAGGGGCCGGTAATCAGCCTGGAAATAATGATAGCGACGGCGTAAACCGTAAAAAAGAAAGTGGCCGGATGTACCAGGTTGATTTCCCGGGCATAGGAATTAAGAAAGGTCAGGACACTTGAGAAAGCGTAGGTCATAATGAA
>JAAYII010000289.1 GCA_012523535.1 Peptococcaceae bacterium | reverse complement strand
CCGGTTGTCCTGAACTTGTTTACCGGTACGGCACCCTTGCCATTGGCGTATTCGTTCCATTCTTTATTAATTGCGGCTACAGCCGCCATGTCTTTGACCGGAACGGTCCGGTCGCCACGGCAGACTATGCCTTTAAGCTTTTTGGAACCTATTACCGCTCCTGAGCCGCCCCTGGCCGCTGCTCTATGACAGTCGGCAATTACGCCGGCCATATTGGAAAGGTGTTCACCGCCGGGACCGATTAAAGCTGTGGAAACTTTGGTGTCTCCTAATTCTTCCTTAATTAAAGCATCAGCCTCGGACACCCTTTTGCCCCACAAGGCCTGGGCGTCACGAATTTCGATCTTGCCGTCATCCAATAGGATATAGACCGGCTTTTCCGAAATACCTTTGACAAAGACAGCGTCAAAACCGGCTTTGCGCATAAACGGTCCAAAATTTCCTCCGGCACTGGCATCGTTAAATCCGCCTGTAACCGGTGATTTGCTTACTACTGCAAACCTGCCGCCCAAAAAAGTCTTTGTCAGGTTGGTAGGCCCGGAAACAAAACCCACAACGCTTTCAGGCGCAAACACCGGGGTGCGAGCAGGCATAAGCTCATACAAATATCTCGCCCCAAGAGCTGCACCGCCAACAAACAATCTGGCCCATTGCGGATTTAAATCCTCGATTTTCCACGATTTTTCCGTAAGATCAATAATAGCTACTTTTCCGGCATATCCGTCCATACAATCAACCTGCCATTCCAAAATTAAATATTCTAAATTATCCAATTAAAATACTCTAAATTAAGATGTTCACTTTTTAAGGATAGCATAGGAAAATATGGAAAGCAAGAATGCCTCTTAGTTACTTGGCCGTACAAATGGAGTATGGGGGCAGGTTAATGATTAATTCTGGACCAATTGAGTCAAAAACGACTGGGTCTCCTGGTCATGTTGCTGGGATAATATTTCTTCTTTGGTGCCTGAAGCCTTGATTCTTCCGTCAAGCATGACCAGCATTCTGTGAGTCAAGCGGTTTATATCCCTAAAATTGTGACTTACGACCAAAGTGGTTACCCCTGTGGACTCAAACACTTTTTTTAAATCCACCAATAATTCTTCAATGGTGGGAGCATCAAGAGCGGAAAAAGGCTCATCAAGAAACAGTATTTGAGGGTTCAAGGCAAAAGCCCTGGCCAAACTGGTTCGCTGCGCTTCCCCGCCCGACAAAGAATGGGCATGCTGTTTGGCCAGGTGGGAAATGCCAAAAGCCTCCAGCCAATATTCAACCCTTGCTTTAATTTCTTTTTTTGGCAAACGGCGGAATTTAAGCCCCAAAGCCACATTTTGAAAGACGTTTTTATTTAAGAGAAGCGGTTCCTGAAAGACTATGGCTATTTTATGGCGAAGAGGCATGGGAATCTTGGCCGGAAGCAGTTGGCCCTCCCAATAGAGGCGTCCGCTTGTGGGTTTTTCCAATAAAGATATTGTTTTCAGCAAAGTACTCTTGCCCGATCCGTTCGGCCCTACCAGGCCCAAGCATTCCCCTTTTTTTATGTCGAGGCTTACTTCCTTAAGAATTGTTTTCTTGTTTTTTACCACAGTTATATCTTCGGCGCGTAGGATTGTATCCCTATCCCCAAGCAGTGTTTCCTTCATCTTATCATCCCTGCCGTTTTTGTTGCAGCATAGTCAAAATTGCAGTAACAGTAAAAGCCAATATACAAAGTATAATGCTCAGAGCGATTGCCACATCGAATTGGCCTTTGGAAACTTCCAGCACGGTAGCTGTGGTCAGCACTCTTGTATAGCCTTTAATGTTTCCGCCAACGGCCATGGAAGCACCAACTTCGGAAATCACCGCTCCAAAGCCGGCAATCACAGCCGCCATTAGGGACATTTTGATTTCACCCAAGAGGAGTAGCAAATACTGAAACTTATTGGCCCCTACAGCCAGAATTTGCAAACGTATTTTTTCGCTTGTCTGCTGCAGGGCAGCGGCACTTAGGCCGATAATCAGGGGGCAGGCAATCACGGACTGGGCAATAATAATAGCTGTAGGAGTATACATAATATTAAGAAAGCCAAAAGGCCCCGAACGCCAAAGGAAAATCGATACCCAAAGCCCTACAACAACCGGAGGAAGCCCCATGCTGGAATTGACAATGCTTAAAATAAATTTTCTGCCCGGAAAACGGCAAAGGCCAATTACGGTGCCCAGCGGCAAACCGAGAATAAGACTGATTAATGTCGCCATCCCAGATACTTTTAGGGTTAATAGGGTGATTCCGAATACTTCCGGGTCGCCGGAAAATATTAAGCGAAAAGCTTCAACTATCCCTTTCCAGATAAGCTCCATAATAACTCCTAAACTTTCAGATGAGGTTATTACCTAACCTGAAGATTATTATATTTTTGTCAAAATCACATTACTTGATCCTAATATCAATATTTGCTCCCGGTATTCTAACTTATATCTTATATCCTTAATCTTATTTGCCCAACTCGTCCATTGACTTGCCGGCATCGGGAGTAAAGAGGGATTCACCAAATTTATCTTTGCCAAATTCACCGATGATCTTTTGAGTATCAGGACTAATCATAAACTCGACAAATGCTTTTGCGCCTTCGGCATTGATCGGCACACTGAGGTCGGGGAATTTTTCGGGGTTAACTTGCATCACATGGTAAATGTTTAAAAGATCTTTCTCGCCTTCCAATAAAATCTCCAGATTAAGATTTCCCTTGTTGGCCAAATAAGTAGCGCGGTCGGTCAAGGTATAGCCCTCTTTTTCTGAGGCAATGTTTAAAGTCTGTCCCATTCCTGCACCGCTTTCCTGGTACCAGTTTCCGCCTGGAGTGATATTAGCTTTCTTCCACAGTTCCAATTCTTTTTTATGGGTACCGGAATCGTCTCCCCTGGAAACGAAGATAGATTCAGTATTGGCAATTGCTTGAAAAGCTTCATTTAAATTATTGCAATTCTTCAAATTGGCGGGATCGGAAGGCGGCCCGACAATTATAAAATCATTGTGCATAACCAGCTGGTAGTTGATGCCGATGCCTTCGTCGACCAACGCTTTTTCAGAAGCTGGAGCATGAACCAAGAGGACGTCAGCCTCCCCTTTCCTGCCCATTTCCAGAGCAGCTCCGGTGCCCACAGCTATGGTTTTTACTCTATAACCGGTTTGTTCCTCAAATATCGGGAGTAAAACATCAAGCAAGCCGCTGTCTTGTGTACTGGTGGTTGTGGCTAAAACCACATCGG
>JAAYII010000288.1 GCA_012523535.1 Peptococcaceae bacterium | reverse complement strand
TTCGACCCTTCTTGAGCGTTTGGAAAATCCTGATTTGTTTTCTGCACACTTGCGGGCATCAGAACATCTGCAACTGTCATCCCTTCACCTCCTTAATACAGCTATTTTAAGTATCGTACAAAACGAATTTTAACTTTAGAAATATAATAATCTTACTTAAATTAAATATATAAAAAAGACGCCCCATTACCCAAATTAGCGTCGAACTTGACTATCCAGACAAATTGTGGATAAATCGTAATAAATTAATTATCGTTAATTACCGCAAGAATTTATTGAACGCAATCCCAGGGGGTTAACCCAGGATATTTTTTTTCTGTCTCCCCAGGTAACCCCTTAAGCGCAGTATAGCCTGGGAATGGATTTGAGATATCCGGGATTCGGATAAACGCATGACAGCCGCAATTTCTTTTAAGGTGAGTTCCTCCCTGTAATAGAGGGCAATAACCATCTTTTCTTTTTCCGACAGTTTTTCGATGGCCTCCATGAGAATTTGTTTCTGCTCTTCTTTTTCAATTTGGTTAAACAATTCTTGCGAATTAGGATCGATGATCAAGTCCAATGGAGAAATATTGGTTTCCACGTTATCGGCCGCGTTAACATCCTCCAAAGATACCAGAGTCATGTATTGCTCTTGAAGAAGAACGGTGTTCAATTCTTCTACTGAAATATTTAGATGTTGGGCTATTTCTTCCATAGTAGGAGTTCGCCCCAGGTTGCTTTCCAATTGGGTGATATGTTGATATACCTGCTTAACTTTCTGCCTGGCAGAGTGCGGTACCCAGTCCATGGATCTTAGGCCGTCAATCATAGCCCCCCGGATTCTTAGATTGGCATAAGTCTCAAACTTGACTCCCCTGGAAGGATCAAATCTCTTTAAGGCATCCAATAAACCAAAAACACCATAACCCAACAAATCCTCTTCATCAATATGCGGGGGTAAGGATATAGCGATTCTACCGGCAATACGTTTGACTAAGGGCAAGTATCTTTCAATATTCTCTTCCGTCCAGACAATCCTATTGTTGTATGTATTATATTGCCTTTTATACATCAGTCATCAGTCCTTCTCACCCCAACCCATCTTTCTAATTATTTCAGCTTGGGTTTCGCTGTCAGGTAACCCTTCTTTCATCCCTTGGTTAATCTGGCCGGGGAAGTTTTTATGCTGGGCATTATCCTGTTTTTCCGTGCTCAAATCCAATTCCCCGAGAATATAGTCAATTCTTTTCTCGCCCTGAAGAGGGGTATGGGGTTTTCCCAATGCAGTCCATAAATGACAAAAGGCTTTCCCCAAAAAGTAAATGATAAAGAATCCTAATACTGTTCGGATGACAATTTGTAAGAAAAAGTAGTTGTTATAAATGGAAAAGAACAATACCACCAGGGCCGAGCAAATGGCCAACCGGTAAAAAAATTTCATCAAATTATGTTTTTCATCCATCAGATCACCTTTTCGCCCTGATTGATGGTTTTAATAAATAACTGGCCTGAGTCAAGGTCAAAACAAATTGTTCGTCCATATGTACCACCCACATCCGAAGCTACCAATGGTATTCCCGCTTTTTGAAGCTCCTGTTCCACAGCTTGAGCATTGCGTTCCCCGATTTTAAGTACTGATGTCTTGCCGGCAAAGGTAAACATTTGGGCTCCTCCGGCCATTTTGGCCCTTAATCTGTTAGTTTGGGCTCCGAGCTTGTATAAATCAGCCAGCATCAACCCAATGCAAGTATCGGCATATTTAGTTTCTTTTCCTCCGGAGCTTTCGTTGGAACTGGGAAGCATGATATGAGCCATCCCGCCTATTTTCAATTGCCAATCATATATGCAGACCCCTATACAGGATCCAAGTCCAACAGTCATTAATTTGGCCGGTGTTTTCCCCACCTTGTAATCAGCCATTCCTACCATTATTGTTTCGCTCATATTCCAAAGACTCCTAAAAGTTTATCTAAAGCACCCTCCTCCGGAATAAAAAGGAACACTCCCTCATACTCTTCATTTGCATCACAGGCTGAAAGTTTGGTATCCAAAATCAAGACCTTATCATCTACCCGGCCGCCTTCGGTCAAAACGGCATCCATCATAGCGCCAATCATATCAATGCCCAATGCAGGCACGGAAATTTGCAGCGGAATTCCCGAAAAGGTTGATAAAGCGGTGACAAAAGAGCTGACCATAATATTGGTAATCTCTTTTAGGGCGGAATGGGCCATTTCATCATGTAAAAGGTCCTCCTTGGCATACTGGCCCAAAAGTTTCTTGACTATAATCTCGGCGCTGTTTTGGTCCAAAACGAACACGGCTTTTCCCTGAGCACCGCCTTCAACTTTTAAAAACATGGCAACTCTCAACTCATCAAGGTTCCCCAATGCATCACTCAACCTGTTTAAAGGAACCAGCCATACCCTGGGCACAGTCATAACAATTTTTGTCCGCAGCATACTCGACAATGAAGAAGCAGCGTTTCCGGACCCGATATTCACAATTTCTTTCAGGGCTTCCAGTCTCACCGCAGACACATCCATCTTACACAAGCCCCTTTCTACGCATTTCTCTTTGAATATCAAAAATATACTTAATAATTCTATCTCTTGTTCTTTCCGATATGTCAGTAAACTTTACAGATATTAAATATGTACTGTCATTATCCTTGGTAGAACGCAAAGTAATACCCGGTAATTCCATCTCGGTTGCGCCGATTATTGTTTTAATTTTTATTTTTGTTTGCGGAGGCAGGTCTTCTGAGGCTGCCATCAATAGTCCGCCACCGCTAAGATCCTTCATAAAGCCCTTTTTTTCTTCGCTCAGCTCTTCTTCCTCAACAATTCTGTATGAAAGCTCCTGAACGACCGGTACCCGGACATACTGTCTTCTTTGGATTTTTTTTATTTTTTGAGGATATTCGATATAAAAAGTAGGGATAGGTTCGGTTATTCTCTTCACAATTCTAGAAGAAAATGAATAAGCTGCGATGTCGTCAGTAAATATCACTCTAAGCGAAGTCCCTTCCTGTAGAGGAATAAACTGACCTTCCACCAAGGGAACTCCAATAGAGATAATTCTGTTGCCAATTTCTTCAATCTTAGTCCGGTATTTGCCTTGATATGCTCCTTCCATTACTTCAAGCTCAATGAACATTCCTTCATGAAGTTTGTCAGCGAATAACATTACATCCCTCTTTTCTGATCATGTCATCGTTCTTTTTGCAATCTTAACAAGGTGTAAATAAAACCTTTTATCCCTTTGTTAACTTTCGGCGAGCGAAGATAGTTCTCCATGATATTACCGGCTATCCACTGAACACATTCATAAGCAATGCTGTGGGGATTGGTAAAACCCACAGGTTTTTGGTTCATTACCGAACGACTGACTAAAGGATCTTTATAAATCCAACCAATTAGATGAATCGGCACCCCCAAAAACTTTGTTACCGCTTGCTCCAGTCTGGCATAGGTTTGCTGAGCTTCAAGTTCGTTATCCACCATATTTATCACAACATAGATGTTTACTTTAGTCGGCAAACTGCTGATCGCTTTAATTAAACCATAGGCATCAGTCATGGCCGTAGGCGCGGGTGTCAAAACAACAAAAACATCGTCCGCGGCGGAAATAAAACTCAGAACCGTCTGGCCAATACCCGCTCCCGTGTCAATGAGCAGGATATCAGTCATTTTTTCCAATCTACCCATATTCACAAGAACATTTTTCAATTGCTCCTTTTCCAAGTTTGCCAGTTCGACAATTCCTGAGGCCCCGGGGAAAATCTTAATTCCTCTGGCTACAGGATAAAGAATTTCTTCAATTTCTTTCTCTCCGGAAATCAGGTGCTTAATATTATAATCGGGGATTACACCAAAGGCTACATCAACATTGGCCAAACCCAAATCCCCGTCCAGAATTATTACCCTGTATTCGCGTTCAGCCAAAGCGAGAGCTAAATTTACAACCAGGCTGGTCTTACCTACCCCTCCTTTGCCGCTGCTTACAGTAATAACCCTCATTTTTTCCAGTTTTACCTCTTCTTCCTTTTCCTTAACCAACCTGCGAAGCTTGGTAACTTGATCATACATCGGGGTTAACCTCCCCCAGAATACATCTGGCCAATTTTTGCGGAGTGGCTGCTTCAATATCATCAGGCACATTTTGTCCATTGGTCAAATAAGCAACAGGTAAATTGGCCTTGACAATAAGATCTAAAATTGACCCTACAGCAACGCTCTCATCCAATTTAGTTAAAATCAAATGAGTTGATAAGTCTTTAAAACGTTCATAAACCAACATCTGATCAGCCGGATTGGTTGTGGCACTCATTACCAGCATGGTCAAATCCGGTTGCCCTACGCTGATAAAAGCTTCCAGCTCGGACATATGCTCACCATGATGAGGGCTGCGTCCGGCGGTGTCAATAAAAATCAATTCCTTATCCCGGTGTCTCTCGATAGCTTCTTTTAAGCCTTCAGGATTCATTACAACCTCCACCGGAACTCCTATTATTTCCCCAAAAGTCCTTAATTGTTCTACAGCGGCAACCCGGTAAGTATCGGCAGTGATCAAGGCGATTTTCTTTTTTTCAATAATGCTGAATCCGGCTGCCAGTTTACCGATGGTCGTGGTTTTGCCTACTCCGGTGGGACCTACTAAAGCTACAACCAAAGTTTTATCGGATGGTTTTATCGTGTCCGTCTGACTGCACAATTTCATTACTTGATTTTGCAGTCTGGCATAAACAAGAGCAGAATCAGTCCACAGCTCTTCTCTTAATTCCTTGCTCACTGCAGTTATGAGTTCATTGGCCATTTCTTGGCTTAATCCTCTTTGCCTTAGTAAATCGAACCATTTTTCCATTGGGGCGGGAAAAGATTGCTGCTTCTTTTCAAATTTGGCAATTTGGCCTTTAATTTCCTTGAGAATGTTATGCATTTGCTTGATTTCGGATTTTGTATCCTCTGTCAGATCATTATCGGATTTATTCTCTTTGACATCCTCATTTTCCTTTTTCCTGTATTCCTCGTAAGCTCTTTTTATGTACTCGCTATTTATGGGCTTAACAGCCGGCTCCCTGGACTCTATAGCCGTTCTTACGGGTTCTTCTTCAATCGCCGCTGTAATTTCCACTTTCGTTCGGGCAAAAAGGCCGAGAAATCCTCCTTCTTTAATTCGACGGGTTTGCAGAATAACGGCATCCGGACCCAGTTCCCGTTTTATTCTGCTCATGGTATCTCCAATTGTATCACCTGTGAAACGTTTAACTCTCATTATCTAACACCACCATTCCTAGAGGCTGTATTTCAATACCTTGCACTAATTCATTATAGGAAAGCACGCTTAGATGCGGTATTTGACGCTCGGTCATCCTTTTTAAATTAATTCGGACAACCGGCGCTGCTATAATTACCGGGTTATAACCTTGAGCCACGACTCTTTCCACTTGCAAGGAAATTTTATTTATAAGCTTTTGCATTACAGCTGGGTCTAGATTCACATAATTTCCGTATTCCGAGGGACGCAAGTTATCCAAGATTAGCTGCTCAATTTGCGGTTCTAAGGTAATGACCGGCAATCTTTTCTGAGCATCAAGCAAGGGTTGAATAATTTGTCTGGCCAAACTCTGACGAACATATTCAGTCAACTTGTCGATGTCTTTAGTCAAGGGAGCATAATCGGCCAAAGTTTCCAGGATGGTAGTCATATACCTGATTGATACTCTATCCCGCAGCAAATTGGCCAATTCTTTCTGAATTTGGCCCAAACTAAGCAGATCGGGGACAAGTTCCTCCACCACCGCGGGTGACTGTTCTTTGGCATGATCCACAAGTTTCTTCACATCTTCCCGGCTCAATAGCTCATGGGCATTAGCCTTAATGATTTCGGTCAAATGTGTGGCCAAAACAGTAGGTGCATCGACAACAGTATAGCCTGCCAGTTCAGCCTGTTCTCTGTGAGCCGCGTTTATCCATTTGGCATCCAGGCCAAAAGCTGGTTCTTTGGTTGGAATGCCTGGGATATCTTCAGTCTCCATACCACCGCTAAAAGCCAAATAATGGTCGGCTAAGAGTTCTCCGGTAGCAACATCTGCACCCTTGATTTTTATCACGTACTGGTTAGGTTGCAAATTCATATTATCTCTAACCCTGATTACCGGGACGATAAAACCCAGTTCACCGGCCAATTGCCTACGAATAAGCACTATCCTGTCCAGGAGATCCCCTCCTTGGCCGGCATCAACCAAGGGAATAAGAGCATAACCGATTTCTATTTCCATATGGTCTACTGTCAGCAGGTTAAAAACATTCTCGGTTTTTCTTATTTCTTGGATTTCATTTTCCCGAGCGGCTGCAATTTCCTCCTCTGACATAGCCGTTGGTCTTTTTTGCATAATATAGCCCACCGCTGCTATAATCGCCGCCAAGACCAGGAAAGGAACGGGTGGAAGGCCCAAAAAAGCGAGAGCAATTAAAACCACGGCAGTTACATATAAAGCTTTTGGTGTTTGAAAAAGCTGTCGGGCTAAATCCTGTCCCAGATTGGCTTCTGAAGCCGCTCTGGTTACCACTAAACCGGTAGCCGTAGAAATGAGCAGGGCGGGTATTTGGGTAACCAAACCGTCACCGATGGTTAACAAGGTATAAGTATGCAAGGCATCAGTAACCGGCATGCCTTTTGTCAGCACTCCGATGATAAAGCCGCCAATGATATTGATGAGCAAAATTATGATAGCCGCTATGGCGTCACCTTTAACAAACTTGCTTGCTCCGTCCATGGCACCGTAGAAGTCGCTTTCTTGCTGTATTTTCTTTCTCCTGTTTCTTGCTTCCTGTTCATTGATAATACCGGCATTAAGGTCGGCATCAATACTCATTTGCTTACCGGGCATGGCATCCAAGGTAAAACGTGCCGCTACTTCAGAAACTCTTTCGGCGCCTTTGGTAATCACAATGAACTGGACCACGACCAGAATGCAGAAAACGATAAATCCAACAACAGGATTGCCCTGAATGACAAACTGCCCGAAAGTTTGAATTACTTGGCCGGCATGAGCTTCGAGCAAAATGAGTTTGGTTGTGGAAAGATTAATGGAGAGACGAAATAGAGTCATGATCAACAATAAAGAAGGAAAGACTGAAAACTCCAAGGACTCCTTAGTAAAGACTGCCAGCATCATAATCAGCACAGAACCGGAAATATTGAGGACAATTAGAAAGTCCAACAGGCTTGCCGGTATGGTTATCACCATAATAACCACAATACTGACAATGCCAAAGGCGGCTAAGACATCGGTGCTCTTGATTAGTTTGCCGGTTCGGGTACCTAATGCCATCTTCAGGGTCTTCCTTTCCGAATTACTAGATTTAGTCACATATCGCCATCAAATTCATAACTACTTGTATTCCCACTGAGTTAAGAATTCTTTCTATGCTGTGTAATTTTTCCTTTTCTTATTCTTATTAAGTCTGTAGACAAAAGCCAGAACCTCGGCTACTGCTTTATATAATTCCGGCGGTATTACCTGCCCCAATTCGACTTGGGAATAAAGGGCGCGGGCCAGCGGTTTGTTTTCCATGATTACAATATTGTTTTCCTGGGCTATCGACTTAATTCTTAAAGCTACTTCTCCTTGCCCTTTAGCAACTACGTAGGGAGCCGGGTATTTTGCCTGATCATATTTTAATGCTACTGCCAAATGTGTAGGGTTGGTAATGACTACATCGGCTTGTTTGAGATCCTCCATCATCCTGCGCATGGCTATCAAGCGCTGACGCTTTCTTATTTGGGCTTTTACTTGGGGATCACCCTCGGTTTGTTTGAATTCTTCCTTTATTTCCTCGTGAGACATGCGTAAATTTTTTTCATAATCCCATCTTTGATAAAGAAAATCGGCAATCGCAAGAACTAAAAAAGCCAAAGCAATTTTCCAAGCCAGTTCAAATAAAATATTGCCAAGAAAGTATAAAGACTGACCGACAGTATAACTCTGCAAGGCGGGAAAGACATCTATGTTTTTTTTGATTATGGCATATAAAAAATAACCGATAATCAAAACTTTAAAGAGAGCCTTAACCAAATTCACCAAGCCTTTAAGGCCAAACATTCTTTTTAATCCTTGCAACGGATTAATCCTGGAAAGCTGGGGTTGAAGAGGATGCAGGGTAATAAGAGCACCTACTTGCAGAAAATTTACGGTTATGGCCAAGACAATGGCTACCACAAACAAAGGTCCTAAAATTAAAAGCATTTGCCAAAGTACTTCCACAGAAACCTTGGAGACGGATTTTACGTTCCATTCAATAGGATTAGTAATAAAATAGCTGAATAATTGCCCTGTTTTTGTGAATATAGTTGGTAGCCAAAACCTAAGTATTCCAATAAAGGCCAAAAGCATTGCCGCCGAAATTAATTCCTGGCTTTTCAGTACCTGGCCTTTCTTGCGCGCTTCTCTTTTTCGTTTCGGGGTTGCGGGAAATCTTTTGTCCGCTATCTGCTCCACCCCCTTAATAGTTCAAAAACCCATTGCATGATTTGATTAAAGACCCTTGTTACGGTATCGCCAAAAAAGGGAATCATAACCAAGAGCAGCCCTAAACCAAAAATAATTTTTACAGCAAAAAGTACGGAGAACATGTTCAACTGGGGCACGGCCTTGGATAAAAGTCCAACACCTATTTCGGCCAGAAGTATTGCCCCATATATGGGCATAGCAATTTGAAGGGACAAAGCTATAACTTTGGCTGTAATATCTATAAAAAAAGCCACGCTGTAAGGAACTGTCGAAGGGTTTAGCGGCAAATACTCATAGCTTTTAACCAGAGCGGCAATGATATAGTGATGGGCATTAGTGGCGAGAAGAAGCATGGTAGTTATAATCAGAAGAAAATTACCTGTCATCGGGCTTTGCATGCCATGGATCGGATCAATAGTGTTAGCCATAAGAAAACCTATCTGGAAATCCATTAATTGACCTGCGCCCTGCATAACGGCAGTAATTAGATTTATAACGAATCCTATAACCAAACCCACTAAAATTTCTTTAATAAGTAAAGCGACAAAAGGAAAAAGTTCTTGCGGTATAGCCGGAGCAGTTGCCGTAAGCAGAGGGAAAACAACTATGGCCATACTCACTGCCAGTCCAAGCTTGACCATTCCGGGAACCCCTCTGGCCCCAAAGACAGGAGCAATCATCACCATTCCAGCCCAACGTGAGAAAATTAATAAGAATAACGATAAATTCCAATTAAGCAGATCAGCCAGTCCCAATTTTCCTCCCCCTGTCCGTTAAGCCGGCATTCTCTAGTCCAAAGCAAAGGCCGGCAGTT
>JAAYII010000287.1 GCA_012523535.1 Peptococcaceae bacterium | reverse complement strand
TAACACGGGTTCGAATCCCGTACGGGTCACCAAAACATGCCTCGGTAGCTCAGTTGGTAGAGCAGAGGACTGAAAATCCTCGTGTCGGCGGTTCGATTCCGTCCTGAGGCACCATTGTAAAGAACTCCTGTGATTAACAGGGGTTTGTTTATTGATTTGAACTTTTAAGAAAAATTTTGAGAGTAAACTTGCCTACAAATAATAATTGATATATAATTGTTTTTGCCAATCTGTAATATTTGATCCTACATGTTTATAAATTTATATTTAGATTATTAAAGTTAACCGTGCGGAAGTGGCTCAGCGGTAGAGCATTGGCTTCCCAAGCCGAGGGTCGCGGGTTCGAATCCCGTCTTCCGCTCCATTTTTTTCTTTATAATAATATTTTTTATTTTCCGGGTTTTTAAGGCTTTTGGCTGAAAGGGGTTTCTCCCGAAGTATGTTTGCTAATTATTGGTTTGTTAACCGTTTAAATAAAAAAATTGTGAAAAAAGCTTTTTTGTCTTTAGTCCTTTTGGGAGTGTTGCTGTTTTTTAACGGTTGCAATTCTCTGGAAGATGCGGCCGAAAAAGCAAAACCATATATCCCAAAAGGGTATACCGTGGTTCATATTGAACAAGTAAGCAATAACTCGGCTGCCATTTTTTATACCTACGAAAACGAACTCAGTGTTGGGATTTTTGTGAAAAATGGTTTTGGCTGGGATTGGGTAGGAAGCGGAAGTGGTAAGCTGGTTACCTACCCTGAAGGCCTTCATTGGCGCTATGCAGATTTAGTTACAAAAGATAAAAAAGAATTATCGTTATATTATGGCAAAGTAATTAATAATGATATACAAAGGATTACTGTTACAACAATCCAAGGCCAAACTATTGAAGGAAAAATTGTGGACACAGATCAGCTCAGACTCTGGTATGCTTTTGTTGATAAACCGCAGATTCCTTCTGTGAATGCAGATATTGTTGGCTATTCTAAAAATAATAAAGTCATTTATCTGTTTAGTCAGCCCAAAGAATAGGAGGATTGTATTTATGACTACTCATGTTAAGACCATTATTAAAGGCAATTTAGCGACTACGGTTAAGACCGGAGGGTGCGGCCAATGTCAGACATCTTGTCAGTCTGCTTGTAAGACATCTTGCACAGTTGGCAACCAGGTCTGTGAAAAGTGAGTGTGTATTTAAAAACATAAGGACCTTGTGAAATAATCAAGGTCTTTTTTGTTGTTTAACAATGCTATTTTCCAGGCCTTCGCAATGATATAATGTATATATGCCGACTTAATGCAAAGTCAAAATATAAATAAATATTAAAATAATAGGGGTAATAAATGCTTAACATTAGTAATTACAATATAAAAAAGAATGTTCATATTTACCGGCAAGGAGATCTAAATATAGCTTATGATGTTAATTCCGGTTCTCTTCATGTAATTGATGAATATACTTACAGTCTTATTGAAGATATGATTAGATTGCAGGATGAAAATAATAATCTTTTGGATGAGGAAAAGTTATTGTTTGAAGCCGGAAAAAATATAGAAACAGCAGTGAAGAGAGAGATTTTGCTGGAACTGGAACAATTACAAAATCAGAATCTTCTTTTTTCACAGGAGGTTGAAGAAAAAGAGCCCCATTATCCTAATCAACCTCTTATTAAAGCTATTTGTCTGCATGTCTCTCATGATTGCAACTTGCGATGCCAATACTGTTTTGCCGGAACCGGCTCTTTTAAAGGCAAAAGAGAATTAATGACATCGGAAACAGGCAAACGAGCAATCGATTTTTTGTTTAAACATAATGGCAATCGTCAAAGTTGTGAAGTTGACTTTTTCGGCGGTGAACCCTTGTTGAATATGCCTGTAATTAAAGAGCTGATAAACTATGGCAAAACTGTTGCCCAGCAAGCCGGGAAAAAAATAAAGTTTACTTTGACTACCAATGCTGTTTTACTGGACAAGATTACAGCCGAATATTTGGATAATGAAGGGGTTAGCGTTGTCTTAAGCTTGGACGGGCGAAAAGAGGTTAATGACAGAATGCGCTCTTTCCCAAACGGCAAAGGCAGTTATGATATCATCATGCCACATATTTTGCATTTTTCCCAATTAAGGCCCGGGTCATCCCCTTATGCCGTTGGCCAATATTATTATGTCAGGGGCACCTATACTCGATATAATACTGATTTTTACAAAGATGTTCTTCATATGGCAGACCTAGGTATAAAGAGGATATCTGTGGAACCGGTAATTGCATCTCCCAACGATGACTATGCTTTCCGGGAAGAAGATATAGATAAAATAAAACAGAGTTATGATATCTTAGGAGAAAAGGTATTGGAATATAAACTGAAAGGTCGGGGTTTCTCCTTTTTCCACTTTAATGCCGGCTTGGACGAGGGGCCCTGTCTTCCTAAACGCTTATCTGGTTGCGGAGCAGGCCACGAATATGTGGCGATTTCTCCGGATGGCAGTATATATCCTTGCCACCAGTTTGTGGGGCAGGAGGATTATAAGTTGGGAACCGTTTACCAGGATAATCCTTTAAAGGAAGAGCTAATTAAAAAATTCCGTTCAGCCCATGTATATAATAAAAATGATTGCCGTATGTGCTGGGCTAGATATTCATGCAGTGGAGGATGCCATGCAGCAAATGTCGCTTATAGCGGAGAATTGACAAAAGTATATCCTTTAGGCTGTGAATTGCAAAAGAAAAGGTTGGAAGTGGCTTATTATCTAAAAATAAAAGAAGCTCAGCTTAAAGAAACAGTCTAATTATCGTTTAGTTCGCAATGGATTTTTGGCCGGGTAATTATGGCGAAAGCAGGGATTGTCGCAATGCGTAATAAGAATCAAAAAATTATTGTTGTGATTATTATTGCTTTATTATGTGTAGCGCTTATTGGTTCATCTTTTGTAGCTATTTTTCACCCCGGTATGGATACGTCGGAAGATGACGGTCAAAGAGCTTTAACTAATGAATATAACCAGTGGAAACAAACAGTTGATATATTAAAGCAGAAATCGGCTGAGAATCCCGATGATCTGCAAACCAAGATCGATTTGGGGAATGCTTATTATCTAAAATCCAGGGTTACTGCGCAATTAAATATCAATGAATATCGAGAAGATTTAAAAAAGGCAATAGAAATTTATCAAGATATCTTGCAAACAAAAGAGGATAGTGATATTCAGCTTAAAATGGCCAATGCAGCTTTCCTTTTAGGAGATACCGGTCTGGCTGAAGAAGCCTATGAGGATTTATTACAAAAAGAACCTGAAAATCCTGAGGTTTTATTTGGGTATGGAATGTACCTTTTATATTTTAAAGATGACTATGAGCAAGCTTTGATGTATTGGCGTAAGGCACTGCCATTGGTTGAAGACGAAGATTTTCGGCAAAATTTACAGGATATGATTAGCCAGGCAGAAGAAATAGGAAAAAACGCCAAGTAAAAACAAACAAAACTTTTGCTGAAAAACTTGGCATATTAGCGATCGAGAAGGTGAAAAGAAATGTATTTTGCTACTCTAGCGAGTGGCAGTTCTGGAAATTCTATTATTGTCGGGGAAGATAACAGGAATTTTCTCGTGGACTGTGGCATAACGGTAAAAAGATTGCTGGCCAATGTAGATATGATTAATTTATCCGCTGCACAGATAGAAGGCATTATTGTAACCCATGAGCATTCCGATCATATTCAAGGTGTGGGGGCTTTAGCCCGACGGCTAAAAATTCCGGTTTACGCTACATATGGTATATGGGATGAAATGGAGGAATCCTTAGGGGTACTTAAACCTGAGCAGAAAGTTATAATTTCGGAAGAAATTTATCTGGCGGGGATGCATATTCAGCTAATCCCGACCTCTCATGACAGCAGAGAGAGTTATGCTTTAAAAGTCACAAGCAAGAGACATACTCTGGCTATTGCAACAGACAGCGGAATTGTTACTAGGGAGATGAGTAAAAACCTACTAGGCTGTAATGCTTATGTTGTGGAAGCAAATCATGATTTGGAAATGCTAATAAATGGTAAATATCCATGGTATCTAAAAAAAAGAATTAACAGTCAATATGGACATCTTAGCAATATTCAACTTGGGAAAGCCTTGTGTGAATGGTTGACAGAGAACGCAAAGAATGTGGTTTTGGCTCATTTAAGCGCAGAAAATAATACTCCGGAATTAGCGCTTAACACTGTAATAAATATTTTAAGAGGTTCAGAAGTCAAACATAGATGTCCGAAGCTTAAGGTCAGAGTTGCTCCCAGGCATTTACCCCACGAACTTATTATCCTCGATAGATAAGAGGTGAATAACATTCCATGGGAGGCATGATTGAACATGGATTTTGATCGTGATTATTATAATGATTATAACCGTTCATATGAACGCAAACCTAGGATTATATCAACTGTAATCCTGGCCGTTTTTTGTGCTCTATTGGGAGGATTGATTGCTGTTGCTCTTGCTCCTAAAGTTTATCCACAATTATATACCCAAGCCGATAATTCGGATGGTGGAGATAAAGTAATCATTCGTCAGGGAGAGACACCTCCGTTGACTTCAGCCCCCAGCAGCGAAAAATCTCCGGTAGTCGATATTGCCAAAACAGTTGGGCCTGCAGTTGTAGGGGTGGCCAACTTCCAATACCGGGGGAATTTTTTCGGTACTTCTACTGGACTGGCGGAAGTTAGCAGTGGTTCTGGTTTTATTATTTCTGCTCAGCACGGTTATATAGTAACGAATAATCATGTTATAGCGGGCGCGGAAAAAATTATGGTTTCTTTAGCCGATGGCCGAAATGTACCGGCAACATTAGTAGGAGGAGATCCGAGAACAGATTTGGCTGTGATAAAAATTGAAGATACGCATAATTTGACTGAAGTCCAACTAGGAGATTCAGATGTTTTAGAAGTTGGTCAACCTGTGGTGGCTATTGGCAATCCGGGTGGCGAGGCTTTTGCCCGTACGGTGACAGCCGGAGTAGTATCAGCTACCGATAGGTTTTTAAGTATTGAAGGTGAGGCCAGTTTCAGTCTTATTCAAACAGATGCTGCTATTAACCCCGGCAATAGCGGCGGCCCCTTGGTTAATTACAGCGGACAGGTTATAGGAATTAACTCGGCAAAATATAACTTTCCTGGTTTTGAAGGTATGGGATTTGCGATCCCTATTAGTGATGCTTTGCCTGTTATTCAACAAATTATTGAAAAAGGATATGTCAGTCATCCTGCTCTTGAAGTTAAAATTAATACTCGTTATACATCTGAGTATGCTACTTACCGAGGATTGCCTGCAGGCACTTATATTTCGGAGGTTGTGCCGGGTGGGGCTGCTCATAAAGCCGGATTGCGTCCGGGAGATATTATAACTGCTATTAATGATGTTGTTATCACCAATTCTTTGGAATTAACACACCAGCTTTTTAAATATAAACCCGGGGATACGGTTAAAGTAACTTTTTATCGCGATGGCGACACAAAAACGGTGAATGTAAAACTGGGAGAGATTAGGTCGCAGTAAGAAGTAAATAGTTAAATAATTTATTGGATAGCTTAAAAAAATCCTATTAAATCAATTTTAATGGGATTTTTTAACATCAAACAAATAATTAGTAAAATGTTATACTATATAATTATATTGGAGCTATTAACTAAAATTGCATTTTAGTTTAAAATAAATATAAAATTATAAACTATTAAAGATTTAAAAGATGATTGCTTTGTTGTTGCAAATAAGAGTCAGACTTTCTGTTGAAGTATATAATAATAATTAGGACAGAGACAACCTGTCGCTTATATTTAATTTATAAGAGAGAACTTATTTCTCTAACAAAGGAGAAAAATAAATGGAAAAAATCTTGCATATTGGATTGGATGTTGGTTCTACAACAGTAAAAATTGCCATATTGGATGACAATGACAATCTCGTTTTCAGTCATTACCAAAGGCATTATTCTGATGTTCAGCATACTGTTAGCAATCTCCTACAAAAACTATTTGTTCAGTTTAGAAATGCCAAAGTAACTATGAATGTTACTGGATCCAGTGGTATGGCAACCTCGGAACAGCTTGGTGTTAAATTTATTCAAGAAGTAATTGCTTCAAGCCAAGCTGTGCAACGTTTTATTCCGGAAACGGATGTTGCAATTGAGCTGGGAGGCGAAGATGCCAAAATCACCTATTTTGGGGATTCGCCCGAATTAAGAATGAATGGAACTTGTGCAGGAGGAACAGGTGCCTTTATTGATCAAATGGCAATTTTATTAAAAACCGATGCCGCCGGGCTTAACGAATTGGCTAAAAATTATCGGGTGATTTATCCTATAGCTTCCCGTTGTGGTGTGTTTGCCAAAACCGATATTCAGCCTTTACTGAACGAAGGCGCGGCAAAAGAGGATATTGCTGCTTCCATTTTTCAGGCAGTAGTTAACCAGACTATTGCCGGGCTGGCTTGTGGTAAACCAATTCGGGGCAAAGTTGCCTTTTTAGGAGGACCTCTTTCCTTCTTATCCGAGCTCCGCCAGCGCTTTATTGAAACTTTGCAATTAGGGTCAGATTCGGTAATTGCACCCGAGAATGGTCAATTCTTTGTGGCTATTGGTGCTGCTTTGGCTTCTAAAAGTGATGAAGCAATAAATTTTCAAAAGATTTATGATAAAATTCCTAATTTACACAATTCTACCTCGGCCACTACAATCTTGCAGCCTTTATTCAACAGTGAAGAAGAGTATCAGCAATTTCGAAAAAGACATAGTCTTAAGTCTGTGCCTCGCAGACCGCTTAGCAAGATGGAAGGTCCTTGTTTTTTGGGGATTGACGCCGGTTCAACTACAACTAAGCTGGCATTAATTGACCAAGAGGGTAATCTTCTATATTCCCACTATGGTAGTAATGGAGGTAGTCCTTTAAATTCAACCATAAAAGCATTGCGGCAACTATATCGTGCTTTACCTGAGAAGGCTTGGATAGGTTGCTCCGTGGTAACAGGTTATGGGGAAGCACTGTTAAAGGCTGCTCTTAAAGTGGATTATGGTGAAATTGAAACAGTGGCCCATCATAAAGGTGCGGAATATTTTTTGCCGGGAGTGGATTTTATTTTAGATATTGGCGGCCAGGATATGAAATGTATGATGATCCGAGACGGAGTTATCAATAATATTATGCTTAATGAGGCTTGTTCCTCCGGTTGCGGATCATTTATTGAGACTTTAGCCCAATCCCTAGGACTATCGCTAGACGAATTTGTGCAGAGAGGTTTATTATCCAAAACCCCGGTTGATTTAGGAACCCGTTGTACAGTGTTTATGAATTCCAAAATCAAGCAAGTACAGAAAGAAGGGGCAGACATTGGCAGTATAGCCGCCGGTATTGCCTATTCAGTGGTTAAGAATGCTTTATATAAAGTAATAAGGTTGCATAATTCTTCTGAAGTTGGAGAAAAAGTTGTTGTCCAGGGAGGGACTTTCAACAATGATGCCGTTTTGCGCAGTTTTGAGCTGGTAACAGGAAGGGAAGTAATCCGGCCTGATATTGCCGGGATAATGGGTGCTTTCGGAGCTGCTTTGATTGCCCGAGACAAATATAACCCCGCCAGAAGATCCACTTTGCTTGGGGAGCAAGATCTCGAAGACTTTAAATCTGAGATAAGTACGCGTCATTGTGGACTATGCGGTAACAATTGCCTGCTGACTGTCAATAGATTCTCTGATGGCCGGGAATTTCTTACCGGTAACCGTTGCGAAAGAGGGGCAGGAATCGAGAAAACAAAAAGCGATATCCCAAACCTTTTTGACTATAAATATAAGCTCCTGTTTAATTATAAACCTTTAAGCAAAAAGGAAGCCAAACGCGGAGAAATTGGGATTCCCAGAGCTTTAAACATGTATGAACATTATCCCTTTTGGTTTACTTTCTTTACTGAACTAAGTTTTCGGGTGGTTTTGTCAAGCCGCTCTTCTAAAAAAATTTTTGAACTTGGGATGGAGACCGTGCCCTCAGAGTCCCTTTGCTATCCTGCCAAGCTTGCTAACGGTCATATTCAGGATTTAATAAACAGAGGAATTAAGGTGATATTTTATCCTTGTTTGCCCAGGGATAAAAAAGAACAGCCGGGGGCTACCAATAATTATAACTGCCCAATTGTTACCTCTTATCCTGAGGCCATTCATGCCAACGTGGAGGATCTCGGAAAAAAGAACATTAAGTTTATTTTCCCTTTTCTACCCATGGATAATCTGGAACGTTTAAAAACCAGGTTGCATGAGGAATTGGCCGATTTTAAAATATCGAAGCAAGAGATTTCCCGAGCAGTTGATAAAGCCTCTGCTGAAAGAGAAAAAGTGCGCCGCGAAATCCGGGCTAAAGGAGAGGAAGTATTAGCCTATCTGGAAAAAACAGGCCGTAAAGGTATTGTGTTAGCCGGAAGGCCTTATCACTTAGACCCGGAAATCAATCATGGTATTCCGGAAATGGTGGCCGGATTGGGATTGGCCGTATTAACGGAGGATTCAATTGCTCACCTTGGAAAAGTAGAAAGACCTTTAAGGGTCTTGGATCAGTGGGTATATCATTCCAGACTTTATGCTGCGGCCAGTTTTGTGGCAACCAGAAAAGATCTGGAACTGGTACAGCTTAATTCTTTCGGTTGCGGGTTGGACGCAGTCACAACGGACCAAGTACACGAAATTTTACAGCAGTATAGGAAGACCTATACCTTGATTAAGATAGATGAGATTAATAATTTGGGCGCTGCCCGTATTCGTATTCATTCACTTCTGGCTGCCATGCTGGAAAGAGAAAAGAAAAATATTGTTCCTCAGAAACTTTATGATCGTCCACAACGAGTAGTTTTTACGGAAAAAATGAGAGAAGAATATACTCTTTTATCGCCTCAAATGGCACCTATCCAATTTGAATTGGTTGAAGAGGCCGCCCGTTTGGAAGGTTACAAAATTGAAATTTTGCCGGATGTGGAGCCGAAAGTTATTGAAGAAGGGTTAAAGCATGTTCACAATGATGCTTGTTACCCGTCAATTATTGTTGTGGGACAAATCATGACAGCCCTTAAATCAGGTCGTTATGATCTTAACCGAACAGCTGTGATCATGACTCAAACGGGAGGAGGTTGTCGGGCCAGCAATTATATTGGTTTTATTCGCAAAGCCCTTAAGGATGCCGGGATGGCACATATCCCTGTTGTTTCCCTTAATACTGTGGGTTTGGAAAAAAATCCGGGGTTTAAATTGACATTGCGCATGGTAAAACGTGCCCTTATGGCAATGGTTTATGGCGATTTGCTTATGAGGCTGACCAATACATGCAGACCCTATGAGAAGAACAAAGGAGAAACCAATGCTCTATTAAACAAATGGCTTCAAAATGTAAAACCGAATCTTGCGAACATGAACAAACGTGAATTTCGTCGTAATATCCGTTTGATTATTGAAGATTTTGACAACATGGAGCTTTTGCCAATTAAGAAACCAAAAGTAGGGGTTGTTGGGGAAATCCTTGTTAAGTTCCATCCTTTCGCCAACAACTATATTGTCGACATCTTGGAAAAAGAAGGTGCCGAGGCTGTAATGCCCGATTTAATAGATTTCTTTCTTTACTGCGCCTATAACTCTATTTATGCCTGGGAAAAGCTGTCGGGAAGCTTTAAGGCCAATCTGATTGCTCGATATGTAATATGGCGCATAGAAAGTTATAGGCGTTATATGAAGAAGAGACTGCGTAAAAGTAAAAGGTTTGATCCTCCGGCATCTATCTATCATTTAGCTGCTTTAGCCAAAAAAATAATGTATTTGGGACATCAGACCGGAGAAGGTTGGTTTTTAACGGCGGAAATGCTGGAATTAATTGAGAGCGGAGTTAATAATATTGCTTGTCTCCAACCCTTTGCTTGCTTACCAAACCATATTACCGGTAAAGGGATGGTACGGGAAATCAGAAAGCATTATCCCCAGGCTAATATTGTACCCATCGATTATGACCCCGGAGCCAGCCAAGTCAATCAGGTTAATAGAATTAAACTTATGCTTTCTGTAGCTTTTAAAAATATGGAACAACCATTAAATAGAGAGCAAAATAATGTGGTTGAAGGAAGCTATAGTAAGTCAGATCAAATTATCGCCAAATAGATTTGTTGCAAATAATTTAGTATTTACAAATGATTTAAGCAGAAAATCAGATTTAAGACCGAGTAAACAATTGGCGTGATGAATTGTCACGCCAATTGTTTTGGATAAATAACCAAATATTATATCTGTATAGTATATTATATAAGGCCGCCTTTTTGCATCATTTGCTGTTGGGCATAGGCAACCATTTTTTGGACCATTCGGCCGCCTATTGGTCCGCCTTCCAAACCGTTTTGCCGAGCTGTAACATTACCTTTATAATGGTCGTTATTTTCCCGGACAAAATCAAGGCGGCCAATTTCCGCAGCAGCTTCCATTTTTAATTGTTGCAATAATTTCTTTTTTTCATTGCTTGTTCTGCCCATTTGTTTTTCACCTCCGATAATATTATTAACTTGAAAATAAATATGTTTCATAGCAATATTTACTTAAGTTCAATGCCAATATTTAAATAGATAATATAACCGCTTTTTAATCAATTTTTTAAATAAAATTGCCCATTCTGATTGATCGTATTCTAAATAAGTTATGGAGATTTTTTCAAATGATGCAGATTAAACTTCTTACGGTTGGCAAGATTAAAGAAAAATACATAAAAGAAGGGATTAAAGAATACAGCAAGAGATTAGAAGGATATGTAAAATTACAAATAATTGAAGTTGATGATGAGCCTTGTCCTGAAAGATATTCCCGAGCGGAAATTGAGAAAGCCAAACAAAAAGAGGGGGAAAGACTGCTAAGATATGTGGGAGAACAGGACTACCTGATTTTATTGGATGTAAGAGGAAAGGAGCTATCTTCGCAAGAATTTGCCGATATTTTGGCCGAAAGATCCCTTAAAGGACAAAGCAGAATAGCTTTAATTGTCGGCGGTTCAATGGGAGTTTCGGATCAAGTCTTAAAGAGGGCGGACTTTTGTTGGAGTTTTTCTAAGTTGACTTTTCCTCATCAACTTTTCAGGTTAATGCTGTTGGAACAAATATATAGGGCCTGTAAAATAAATCAAGGTGAGACTTATCATAAATGAGATAACAATTCATAAATGAAATGAAAATTTGAACACTCGGTTTAAATGCAGGATTTGGATTTGCTGCGTCGAAGTTTTTTTAAAACCATACTAATATAATAAATTTTATACAATTTTTAGAGAAGGTTATAATCATGCCAAGTATTATATTTTTATCGGTATTAGCAGCCTCGGGATTAATTACTACTTTTTTAGCTCTCTATGCTTTGAAAAACAGCAGAATAAAGGGCGCTTTTCTCTTAACCTTCATTTTTTTCCTCGGTGCTTTTTGGGCTATAGCTTGTGTACAGGAATTCTTAACAGCAAGCATTTATTTTAAACTTATTTGGGATAACTTTCAGTTTTTAAGTTCTGCTTTTTTGCCTGTGTTTTGGCTGTTACTAATTCTAACATTTGTAATAAATAATCCGCTAAAATTAATTGTTGTTATACTGTTATTTATAATACCTTTAGTGACTAATGTTTTGGTTTGGACTAACGATTATCATCATTTGATGCATACAAAAGTTTTTTTTGTTCAATTCGGTTCTTATGGTTGTATTGCTAACACCTTTGGCTACTGGTTTTGTGTTC
>JAAYII010000286.1 GCA_012523535.1 Peptococcaceae bacterium | reverse complement strand
TGAGCTTGTGGCCTATGATTCCCAAGGTCAAGGTCACAGCCTGAATAAATTATGGCTGAGAAGACAGACTACGAAATTTAACGGAGTCTCATATCCGGTTCAAGTAGCCGCCGCGGCCGTTTATACTCCTGAAGGCCAGCGGCAAGTTAAGGAAAACATCGACTATTATATGGAAAATGCCAGGTTGATTAGAGAGGGACTGCAAAAAGCCGGCTATAAAGTTTTCGGCGGGGTTAATGCTCCCTACATTTGGATGAAGACCCCCGGCAAAATGTCCTCCTGGGAATTCTTTGACAAGCTATTGCAGGAAGCCGAAGTGGTGGGGACTCCGGGAGCCGGTTTTGGAGCCAGCGGCGAAGGTTATTTCCGGCTGAGCGCTTTCAACAGCCGGGAGAACACACAAAGAGCAATTGAAAGAATTGTCAAGAGACTGGGTTAAGGCCTAAAAATAAAAAGACCTTTAAGTAAAAAACAGGAAGCCGTTGCCAATGCTTGGGCTTCCTGTTTTTACTTACTTTTCTTCCTGCTTGCTTTCACTGTTGCTCAAGTTTTCCCGGTTTATTTACCTGGTCAAAATTTTTGACAAACAGCAGGCTGATAACCGCTCCGACTAAAGCTATGGCTGCCGTCATAATAAATACCGGGGCAAAAGAACCGAAAGCGTCGGCCATAAATCCGCCCACCACCGGCCCGAGAACTTGCCCCAGACCAAAAAACAAAGTCACAAAACCCAAGCCTGCCGAGGCTAATTCCGGACCCAGAAAATCGCCGCAGACAACTGCCATGATGGCCGGCACACAGACCGAGAAACCGTAAAGAAAGGTTGAAGATATATATAAAAGTGGAGTTTCACCCACAGAAAAAAGAACTGACGCCGCCGCCTGCAGGGCTAGCAAAGAGACAAGGGTTATCCTGCGCCCCACCACATCCGACAGCCAGCCCCATATAATACCGGATATCAGGCTAATCCAACCTAAGATCATAAAGAGTCGGGCGGCCAGCACAGCGGTTACCCCTATATCAGCCACCAAATGCTTTACAAAGAATGTCATGTAAATAATATAAGTAAAGCCGAAGGCAAAGTAGATAATTCCCAAAATCCAAACAAGGGGTAAAGTGTAAACATATTTCCAATCGGAGCTTTTTCTGTAATTATTGGGGGGTTGATCCGTTTCCCCGGTAAAGCCTACCGGTTTTAGATTTTTTTCCGCCGGATAATTGCGTATAAATAAAAAAGTTAACAAGGCGGCCAGAAGTGTAAAACTGCCGAACAGGATCCAGCTGGCTCTCCAAGCTGATTGTCCGTAAGCAAATGCAAAAACCGGGACGATGCAACCGGCCAAAATCATTCCCAGCGGCCCTCCGGATATGGCTATGCCCGATGCCAGGCCGCGTTTTGATTTAGTAAACCATGCCGGCCATAGGCCGAAAATCGATAAATGTACGGCCCCGCTTCCTAACCCGGCCATCAGGCAAAAAACGGCAACCCAAGAATAACCGGAGGATAAACCTGTAAAAACCATGCCCAAGCCGGCCACAGTAAGTCCGAAAGTGGCGATAAGCCTGCTCCCGTACTTGGAAGCCAAAGCTCCGCCGATGAGAGCTAAGGTTAAATAGCCCAGAAAACTCATTGTGGCCAGGAATCCCGCTTGACCGTTGTCAATTCCAAGATCCGCCTGCATGTAAGGCAACACGGTAGAAAAACTGAAGCGGGAAAAGCCGATGGCCCCAATAATCGCTAAAGTGCCAATAGTTAGTACGAACCAACCATAATGGATTTGAAACTTCATTTTGTTCTTCATGCAATTACCTCGTTTAACCTTTTTTTATAATTAGATTTTAACAGAAATCAATATAATCCTTCCGGGCCAAATAAATTTCTGTACCCCTGTTGCCGAGAGTGATTTCGCTTGTAATCTAATTATGAAGCATCTTGTTTGATTTATCAAACAATCAATGATACTATTATTGTTATATTATATCTTTCCTGTTATATATAGGG
>JAAYII010000285.1 GCA_012523535.1 Peptococcaceae bacterium | reverse complement strand
TTCGTAAGTTATCCTGTCCAGGGCTATTTCTTCCAAAGCTCTGGTGACAGGTTTTAAGTCTTTGCTTTCGTTGGGATCGGCATTATCCATTAAAGCACGCGCTCTTTTGGCAGCAACTACTACCAAGGAGTATTTGCTGTCCACCTTGGACATTAAAACATCGAGAGAAGGCTGTCTCATGACTATTCCTCCTTTACATCAAAAAGATAGCGGCGTACACTGCATTTCTCTGCTGTTATTATACACTTTATTTTTTCTACGGCTGCCTCAATGTAATCGTTTTCTACAATGTAATTATAATTTTTTATCTCATTCAATTCTTGAACCGCCTTGGCCAAACGTTGCTGGATAATATCCTCCGTTTCCGTCCCCCTGCCGTGGAGCCTTTCGGACAGTTCCTTTAAAGAAGGCGGTACAATAAAAATAAACACGCCGTCGGGATATAATTCTTTTACTTGTTTTGCACCTTGAATATCTATTTCCAATAAGACGGTTTTATTTTCATCTAAGGCCCTTTCCACATGGAATTTGGGCGTGCCGTAATAATTGCCGCAAAATTCGGCCCACTCCAAAAACTCTTGATTCTTAATCATGTTTTGGAATTCTTCTTTGGTACGAAAGTAGTACTCTTTTCCTTCCGTTTCACCCGGCCGGCAATTCCTGGTAGTAACTGAAACAGAATACTCGATGTCAGCCGACTGAGCAAGAAGGGCCCGGCAAATAGTCCCTTTTCCCACTCCCGCCGGACCTGATACTACTACTAGCATTCCTCTATTCTTTTTCACGTTAACCCTCCAGGAAGCTCTATAAATAAAGTTGCTTTATTTTAATCAACAGGATCCTCATTGTTGCTTTCTTTGGTCGTAAGACGGTTGGCGACAGTCTCGGGTTGAACGGCAGACAAGATAACATGATTGCTGTCACATATGATCACAGCTCGGGTCCTTCTGCCATAGGTGGCATCGATCAATATTTTGGCGTCCCTGGCTTCTTGAATAATTCGTTTTATAGGCGCCGATTCAGGACTGACTATAGCTACGATTCTGTTTGCCGATACGATATTGCCAAACCCAATGTTAATTAATTTAATATCCATTAATAATAACCTCCAGTTACTACTCGATATTTTGTATCTGTTCCCTGATTTTTTCCAATTCGCTTTTTCCTGCTATAACCAGTTTTGTTATTTCCAAATCATTGGCTTTCGAACCAACCGTATTGATTTCCCTATTCATCTCCTGAACCAAAAAATCAAGTTTTCTGCCAACCGGTTCCGAAGATGACAAAGTCTGGGTAAACTCTTCCAAGTGGCTCTTTAACCTTACCACTTCTTCGTCAATCGAAGCTTTATCCGCCAGAAGCGCCACCTCTATAGCGATACGGCTTTCATCTATTTCAACGTCCTCAAGCAAATCCTTTAGCTTTTCTTTTAAGCGCTTTTGATACTCTATCGCTACCAGCGGCGCTCTATCGGCCAAATTCTGGGCCAACTCCTGCAAAATAGCGATTCTGTTCCGCAAATCCCTTTCCAGCCTTTGCCCTTCTTGCAGGCGCATGGCACCCAGTTGAGACAAAGCCAATTTAATTGCCTGTTCCAGTACCGGCCATAGAGTTTCTGCTTCTGTTTCTTCTTCTTTGACGCTAAGGACCTCAGGTAAAGATACCAAATGGAAAATATCAGTATGATAGGTGGTATTTAGCGATTGAGCCAGTTCCTTCAAAGAGTAATCATACGACAGCGCTAAATCTTTGTCAACCTTGACCTTTCTCTTTCTTTCTTCTATTTCCTTGATGTTGATATATACTTCTATCCGTCCCCGCTTCACCTTATCCTGGATAATGTGGCGGATTGCATCCTCAAAAGAAAAAAAGGCACGGGGCATCTTGATAACGGTTTCCTGGAATCGATGGTTGACGGATTTTATTTCCACCAAAAAGTGATATCCCAAATCCTTTGCTTCGCCCCGACCAAAACCGGTCATACTGATCAACAAATAGATCGTCTCCTTCTCCAGAAAAGAAAAAATACATAATACAATTATATTTAAATATTCCTTATAAAACCGATAAATCCTCCCGGAGCCAAGAAATAATTACGACAAACAGGTTATGAGGGCGCTT
>JAAYII010000284.1 GCA_012523535.1 Peptococcaceae bacterium | reverse complement strand
TGGCTTATAACCGGGAAGGAGCCAATATGCTTCCGGGTATTGCAGGGACCTTGCTGCGAAATACTTCTTGGGGTGGAAAAGCCAAAAAAAATTATTTGCTCTTGGAGGTGGACGAAGCTACCGTTCCTCATTTATGCCGCCAGCTGAGACCTGAATTGGCAGTGATAACCAATTTTTTCCGGGACCAGCTTGACCGTTACGGGGAACTCGATACTACCGTCAAACTAGTTAAAGATGCCCTGCCTCCTTCCACCAGACTGATTCTCAATGCGGATGACCCGTTGGTAGCTCAAATCGGCTTGGACAGGCCTCATACTTTTTATTATGGTGTTGCCGGCCTGCCCATAAGCAGGGAAACGAACCAGGAATCAAGAGAAGGCAGGTATTGTTCCCGCTGTGGCCGGGAATTGAAGTATGCAACTTTCCATTATGGACAACTTGGTATTTACCGCTGTGAGCAATGCGGCTTTAAACGTCCCCAGCCCCATATCGAAGCATACGGAGTAGAGCAAAAACCGGCCGGGATTTTTTTCCGCCTGGAGAGCAAAAAAGATAACGATTATGCCCATCGGGAGGAGCAGGAAACAACGGAATATATTATTCCGTTGCCGGGTTACTACAATTTATATAATGCTTTGGCAGCTTTTAGTGTTGCCGAATGTTTGGGCCTTGACAGGGGGGAGATTAAACAGGGACTGCTCAATTTTGTTTCAGATGCCGGAAGGATGGAACAATTTGTACTTCCTACCTGTCAGCTTACGCTTACCCTGGTCAAGAATCCCATGGGCTTTAACCAGGTAATCAATACCCTTATTGAGCTGGGCAGGCCTTTGCATTTAATGATTGCCATTAATGATCTGGCCGCTGACGGGCGTGATATTTCCTGGTTATGGGATGTGGACTTTGAAACCCTCGTTTCCGGTGAGCTTGAGTTGAAGACAGTAATCTGTTCCGGCTTAAGAGCCGAGGATATGGCTTTAAGATTGAAATATGCCGGGTTAAACGAAGAACTTATCAGCATTACTAAGGATTTGAAAGAGGCTGTGGCCGAGCTGGAAACAAGAAAAATATTGTCTGAAGAAGCCGTTTTTATTTTGCCTACCTATACGGCCCTCTTTCCCCTTAGGGATATTCTAATCAGCAAAAGGGTAAGTTCATTTCCGGTTATCGCCAAAACCGAGGTGGAAGGATTATGAAACTGGTATTGTATCATCTTTACCCTGACTTGTTGGATTTATACGGGGACAGAGGGAATGTTTTGACCTTAAAAGCCAGATGCCGGTGGCGGAATATTGATCTGGAAGTTCGCCAGGTTAGCCTGGGGGATGATTTAAGTCTGGAGGAAGCGGATATCCTTTTCTTAGGTGGAGGCTCGGACAGGGAACAAAATATTTTAGGCCGGGATTTAAGCAGCAAAGCTGGGGATTTAAAACAAGCTGTGGAAGAGGGTTTGGTGGTACTGGCAATTTGCGGGGGCTATCAACTCTTCGGTCAATACTATGAGACTGCCGACGGAAAAAAAATTCCGGGATTGGGTATTATCGATTTATATACCGTAGCCGGCCGGAAAAGGATGATCGGCAATGTAATAGCTCAAGTGACCGACTTTGATCAAAATAAAGCCCAATTGGAGGATAAGGTTAAGCTTAATACTCTGGTAGGATTTGAGAATCACTCCGGCAAAACTTATCTCGGACCGGGAATTAAACCTTTGGCCAAGATTGTTAAAGGGTATGGCAATAACGGGGAGGACGGATTGGAAGGAGTAAGATATAAAAATGTTTGGGGCACTTATCTGCACGGTCCTCTTTTGCCCAAGAATCCTCACCTGGCGGATGAAATAATTAGAGCAGCCTTAAAGCGTAGAGGATATGATTTCGAATTGGCTGAATTGGACGATAGCTTAGAGATTAAAGCCCACTCGGCTATTGTCGGAAGGTTTGGCTGAATGATTTAATCCCCTGGCATAAATTACCATGACAATTTAAGCCATTAAATGGTAAAATCGGTTGTCCATAAGGCCTTGTTCGTTGACACTTTGAGAGGTAAGTAGCTATAATAAAGTATATTAATAATGACTTATTAAAATTGCTATTCGCTTGAGAAAACCGGCTCTAATACTGGGAGGTGCCTCGCTTGGCTGAAACTAGGCGTATTGTAGTATGTCTACCGGAGAAAATCATTGAAGAAGTCGATGATATTGTCTCAATGGAAAAGAGAGACCGAAGTGATTTTATTAAGGAAGCGATTTACAGCGTTTTATTAGAACGAAGAAAAGCCGGCGTAAGAGAACAAATGAGACAAGGATATTTGGAAATGGCACAAATAAACCTCACTTTGGCCAGAGATTTATTCCATGTCGAAGAAGAAGCAACAATACGTTATGAAAAAAAATTGGCTTGGAGTGACGGATATGATTATTAGACGCGGGGAAATTTTTTACGCCGATTTAATCCCCGTTGTTGGTTCGGAACAAGGCGGTACCAGACCGGTTTTGGTGATTCAAAATGACATAGGAAATCAGTACAGTCCCACAACCATTATTGCTGCCATAACCTCGCAAATTACCAAGGCAAAACTTCCCACCCATGTTGAAGTTAGAGCCAGAAGAAGCGGACTGGAAAGAGACTCGGTAATTTTAACCGAACAAATAAGAACAATTGACAAAAGCCGTCTCAAGGAAAAAGTAGCTGTATTGGATGAAGAAGTGATGCTCAGGGTTGATGAGGCTATCGAAATCAGTCTTGGTTTAACTGAACTATAAACAACTGGTTGGAAAGACTAAATAGAAGTATAAGTCAGTACAATTTCAGCGTTGAACCAAAACGCTGATTTTGTTTCCTTGGCAACGCTAGGCGGGAGGTATCTTTTTTTGGATTTAGTTAAGGTCATTGCCGAAGAAATGAATCTTAAACCTTGGCAAGTCGAGGGAGCTATTAAGCTTTTGGATTCCGGCAATACGGTTCCCTTTATTGCCAGATACCGCAAGGAAGTTACCGGCGAACTGGATGAAACTGTTCTCAGGTCTCTTGTTGACCGTTTGGAATACCTTAGGAACCTGGAAAAGAGAAAAGAAGAAGTCTTGCGGCTTATCGAAGAGCAAGGCAAGCTTGACAATGAACTAAAAGAAAAGATATTAGCTGCCGTAAAATTGCAGGAAGTAGAAGATCTTTATCGGCCTTATAAACAAAAGAAGAAAACCAAGGCTTCCATAGCAAAGGAGAAGGGTTTGGAACCGCTTGCTGTCTGGCTTTTAAGCCAGCCTCAGGATGCAGACCCTATGCAGGAAGCCGTAAAATACCTTAATCCCGAGCTGGGGATAGAGCAGACAACGGATGCCTTAAACGGGGCCAAGGACATTATTGTTGAGCAAATTGCGGACGATGCCGAGATAAGAAAAATTATTCGGACCACAACTTACGAACAAGCGGATATGGTAGTTAAGGCCAAAAAAGAAGAGCGTTCTCCTTATGAAATGTATTACGATTACAGGGAACCTGTGCGCAAAATACCGCCGCACAGGGTTTTAGCAATTAACAGAGGGGAAAAAGAAGAATATTTGACCGTTAGCTTGGAAATTGATCAGGAAAAAATTATACCTCTAATCGAAAAAAGATATTTGAAAAACGGCCCTTGCACCCCGCTGGTCCAAAAAGCCGTGCATGAGGCCTATAAACGCATGTTGGCACCTTCTATTGAAAGAGAAATCAGAGCGGAAATGACTTTAAAGGCCGGGGAACAGGCCGTAAAAGTTTTTGCCGCCAACTTGCGGCAACTTCTACTTCAACCGCCGGTTCGGGACAAGATCATCCTGGGTATTGATCCTGGGTTTAGGACGGGTTGCAAATGGGCTGTAATTTCCGAAACAGGCAAGCTTCTGGAAGTAGGAGTGATCTACCCTCACCCTCCTCACAATAAAAGGGAAGCGGCAAAAAAAGATATTATCAAGGCAGTGCTGGCCAATAATGTGCAGATTATTGCCATTGGCAACGGGACCGCTTCCAGGGAAACAGAGGAAGTAGTGGCAGAAATGATCCAGGAGAACAATTTGGCTGTGGAATATATAATTGTCAACGAAGCCGGAGCATCGGTTTATTCAGCATCGCCACTGGCCAAAGAGGAGTTTCCCGATTTTGACCTCTCTCTTCGCAGTGCGGTGTCTATTGCCAGAAGGCTTCAGGACCCGTTGGCCGAGCTGGTAAAAATCGAACCTCGATCCATAGGGGTTGGCCAGTATCAACATGATATTCCGGCCAAAATTTTAGAGAACACTTTAGGGGGAGTGGTGGAATCTTGTGTCAATACCGTCGGAGTAGATTTAAATACGGCTTCGGCCGCTATACTTAAATATGTTGCCGGTCTTAACAGTGCCACGGCCAAAAATATTGTTGCCTACCGGGAAAAGTGTGGCAAATTTCGTTTGCGGGAGGACCTGAAAAAAGTTCCCAAAATAGGTGAACAAACTTTTATTCAATGCGCAGGGTTTATCCGGTTACCAGACGGGGATAATTGTCTGGAAAATACACCGGTTCATCCGGAATCATATGATCTGGCGCTTAAGATCCTGGCTAAAGCAGGTTTTGGGGTGCGAGACCTAAAAACCAGACCGGAACAAGTGCGCTTGGCCCTTGCTTCTTTTTCACCTGAAGAGCTGGCGGCAGAGCTTGGGGCCGGAGTTCCGACGGTTAAGGATATTATCGAAGCCTTGCAAAGGCCGGGCCGAGATCCGCGGGAGGATTTACCTCGCCCGCTCCTGCGCAAAGATGTTACCCGCTTGGAGGATTTAAAAGTGGGAATGATTTTGGAAGGAACGATCAGAAATATCGTTGATTTTGGCATATTTGTGGATATTGGTTTAAAAAATGACGGATTGGTACATATTTCGGAACTAAGTTCCAATTATATTCGTCATCCGATGGAAGTGGCCTCTGTAGGTGATATAGTAAAAACCAAAGTAATAACTATTGATCCAGAACGAGGCCGGGTGGGTCTTTCTATGAAAGATTTATAAATGCAGAAAGCAAAACTGAGCAACAGAAACGAGGAGGATAAAGAATTGACCGACTATCACCATATTATTATTGCCAATGGAAATATCAAAACCATGGAAGAAGGACAGGAATTTGTCGGCAGTATTTTAGTTCAAGGGGATAAAATTACCAAGATAATAAAACACCCTTTACAGACTTCACTGCCGGATGAAACCGAGCTGAAGGAAACTTTCGGTTTAACAGCCGACAGCGCGGTTAAAATATTTAATGCTTCAGGACGCTGGGTCCTGCCCGGCTTTATTGATGCTCATAGTCATATAGGGATTGGAGAAGAAATTTACCAGTATGAAGGTGACGATCTCAACGAGATGACCGATCCCTTGACTCCCGAACTCAGGGCCATCGACGGGATTAATCCTGAAGATGAGGCTTTCCGTGATGCCCGCCTGGGAGGGGTAACAGCCGCTTTTACCGGCCCGGGAAGTGCCAATGTCCTGGGAGGGACAGGAACGGTGATCAAAACTGCAGGCCGGATTGTGGAGGAAATGATTGTTAGGGATCCGGCAGGACTCAAAGCAGCCTTTGGTGAAAATCCGAAATTTGTTTACGGAGAACAAAAGAAAATGCCTATGACCAGGATGGGAACGGCGGCACTTCTCCGCCAGGCTTTGGTCGATGCCCAGGTTTATCGGGACAAATTGGAACAGGGAAAAAAAGATCCGGATAAGCTGCCGGAACGGGACCTTGGCTTAGAGACAATAAATATGGTCTTGGATAGAAAAATTCCTCTTAGGGCGCATGCTCACAGAGTGGACGATATAATGACTGCCATTAGGATTGCCCAGGAATTTAACCTTGATCTTGTTTTGGACCATTGCACAGACGGCCATAAAATTGCCGATATCTTAAAAGAATACGGTTATCCGGCTGTAGTTGGGCCATCCCTTACCGGCCGTTCCAAGGTGGAGCTTAAGGACAGAACATTTGAGACCCCCGGTATTCTGGCCCGAGCCGGGATAAAGGTGGCAATTATGACCGACCATTCCGTAACCCCAATACAATATCTACCGCTTTGTGCTGCCCTGGCGGTTAAAAGCGGCATGGATGAAGAGGACGCCCTCAAGGCCATTACCATCTGGCCGGCGGAGATTTTGGGCGTTGCCCATAGAATTGGTTCTCTGGCTGAAGGGAAAGATGCCGATTTGGTGGTTTGGAATGGGAAACCTTTGAGTTTCCATGCTGTGCCGGAAGTGGTGCTTATTAATGGTCGGGTAGTAAAACCGGAGTGATAAACCAGTGGAACATTTCCAATCAACCATAGTTTCAACCAGCCCCCAAGAGACGTTTGATTTAGGGAAAAAGCTGGGACAAACTCTCCGAGGGGGAGAAATAATTTGTCTTTACGGAGATTTGGGAGCGGGCAAAACGGTTTTTGCCAAGGGATTGGGTAAAGGTTTAGGAGTGGAAGCTGAAATCACAAGCCCTACCTTTACTCTAATTCAAGAGTATGAATGCTCCACAAAAGGGTTGCAATTTATTCATATAGATCTTTACAGGCTCGCTTATCCGGAAGAAGCCGAGATTATAGGTGTGCGGGACTATTTTCGGGATGATTGTGTCTGTTTGTTAGAATGGCCGGAGATAATCGAGGATCTATTGCCTCCAGACCATCTGCAAATAAAAATAGAAGGTAGCGGTGATTCGCCCAGGGTTATTAGCTTTGCGCCTGCCAGCAGAGTCCAACATTTTTTTGAGCAATAGAGCAGGCATATGTAGATATAGTTAGGTGGAAATAATGTAGATATATGATGCATGTAGATATATAATGCGGGAATACTTGCAGGATAATAAACGGGTATAATGTAGAAATAATAATATCGATAATAGATATAAAAATAATGTAGAAATTAACAGTAAGTGTGGGGGTTATGAAATATTTAACGATAGATACTACGACAAAAGTTACCGCCCTATCTTTGGCTCAAGACGGTCACTTGGTGGGAGAAGGGTTTCTCCATACCGGAACGACGCACTCCGAGAAGTTGATACCGATGCTGGATCAACTTCTCAATGCTGCTTCCTGGAAACTTGAGGAGCTTGATTTTATTGGGGTGGTTAGAGGACCGGGGTCTTTTACCGGAATCCGGATAGGAATTGCTACCGCTCAAGGGTTGGCTCAGGTCTTAAAAAAACCTTTAATTGGGCTAACTTCGCTGGATGCTTTGGCTTGGGCCGGTTGGGGCCGCCCGGAGGAAACAGTGGTGATTCTTGACGCTCGCAAAGGGGAGTGGTATTATGCACGCTACCGTTATTTACAGACCATGGTATGCGTTGACGGGCCTATGGCCATCACCCCCGAGGAACTCATGGCAAAGCTTAAGCAAAAAAAAGAACAGTTTTTCTTGGTCGGGGACGCCGTTAAGGGCGCAAAACAATATCTTGAAGAAAAACTTGGGACGCAAGCGGTTATTCCACTGGAGCATCATTACCTGCCGCGTGGTGCTTATGCGGCTTGCGAAGCATGGGCCCAATGGTTGAAGGTCAAAGATGACCCGGACTTGGCGGATAAAGCCGTTTTACCTTTTTATATCAGGCTTTCCGAAGCGGAAGTTAATTATCGAAAGAAACATAATCAACAGGAAACAGGAAGCTGTTGATATCATATATCGTAATGAAAAATCAGATTGTTTTAATTAGGTGGTAAAATGAAAAATAACATTGAGGATCAACAGCTAGGTAAGGAAACGAAAACGGTCGTCGTTAGACCAATGAGAATTGAAGATATTCCGTCTATAGTTGCCATTGAAGAAGTATCATTTTCCAACCCTTGGCGGGCGGAATCTTTTCTTTCGGAGTTAAACAACAATAGAGTTGCCAGGTATTATTGTCTGGAGATCAATGAACGGGTTGTCGGTTATATGGGTGTTTGGTTGATTATTAATGAGGCCCATATAACCAATGTGGCTATTTGGCCGGGCTGCCGAGGTCAGGGTTGGGGCGAGTATCTTATGCGCCATGTAATGCGGGAACTGAAAAAGATCGGTTTAATGAGCATAACCTTGGAAGTCAGAGTTTCCAACACCATTGCCCAGAATTTATATACTAAACTTGGTTTTAAAGCGGCAGGAATACGCAGGAAATATTATTCAGACAACAAGGAAGATGCCATAATCATGTGGGCAAAGTTGTAAAGTGGTAAAGTGGCAGGTTTAGGAGGAATTGATTTGGCCGAAACTGAAAACATTACGATATTGGGAATTGAGACCAGTTGTGATGAAACATCCGCTGCAGTCCTGGTTAACGGCAAAGACTTAAAAAGCCATATTATTTCGTCCCAGATTGAAACTCACCGCAAATACGGAGGGGTAGTTCCGGAAATTGCCTCACGGGAACATTGCCTGCATATCAAAGATGTAGTAGAACAGGCCTTGGTCCAAGCGGAAGTGGATTTTTCGGATTTATCGGCAATAGCTGTAACCTATGGACCAGGGTTGGTAGGATCACTTTTGGTTGGTTTGGCTGCAGCCAAAGCTATGGCTTATGCAGCCGGAATTCCTTTATTGGGGATAAATCATTTGGAAGGGCACGTATATGCCAATTTCTTGGAACACCCTGATCTCCAGTTTCCAATCCTGTCCTTGCTGGTCTCAGGAGGGCATACCAACCTCATACTGTTCAAAGGCCATCTTGATTATGAGGTACTTGGAAAAACAAGGGATGACGCCGCAGGGGAAGCCTTTGACAAGGTAGCACGGGCTTTGGGTTTGGGATACCCTGGAGGACCGTATATCCAAAAGGCAGCCGCTTCAGGAGATGCTAAGGCATTTAACTTGCCGCGGGTCATGTTGGAGCCTCAAAGCTTGGACTTTAGCTTCAGCGGTTTGAAGACGGCTGTGTTAAATATCTTGAATACGGCTAAAATGAAGGGAGAAAATGTGGCCAAAAACGACTTGGCTGCTTCCTTTCAAGAAGCGGTGGTAGATGTTTTGGTTGCCAAAACCAAGAAAGCGTTGCAGAGACTTCCGCAAGTAAAAACTTTGGCTTTGGCGGGCGGGGTGGCAGCCAATTCGCTGTTGAGAGATACTCTGGCCGAAGAACTTAAAAATTGCGGCATTCGCTTAGTATATCCATCGATTGAGCTATGTACCGATAATGGGGCTATGATAGCAATGGCGGGCTATTATCATTATTTAAATAAGAATTATGCTTCTTGGAAATTAAATGCTGTTCCCGGTTTAAACCTTTAACTTTAGGCATTTATTAAGAAACTTATCCACAACGAATGTGGATAATGTGAGTAATAAAGTAAGAAACAAGTATTTAAGCTAATTTTTTTGGGGATAAATTTAATCACGATATTAACATTCCAGTAAAAAAGATCGAAAAAAGATATAAAATTAGGTAATAATGTAATAATTAGGCAATTAATAAAGATAAATTAATTAAAAAGTTAATAAAAGGAAGATGATAATAATAACTTTCTTGAAATACAAAATTATTTAGGAAGGAGAAAAGTCCCGGATTGACTAAAGATTTTTTTCGCCAAGAGGCCTTAAAGCGCCGCAAGGCGCTTAAACCTTTGGAACGAAACCAAAAAAGCGCCTTGATTTTACAAGAACTGCTTTCTTTGAATGCTTTTAAAAATTCTTCAACTATTATGACTTATTTAAATTTTAGGGATGAAGTGGAAACCACTCCAATTGCCGAAAAAACACTTCAAGCGGGGAAACGTTTAATTGTCCCTCTTTGCTGGCAGAAAGATATTATACCTTGTCTTATTACCGATCTGGTTAATGATGTTCAGGTGAGCAAGTTCGGTATCCGCGAACCGATGCCGGATAAGATAAATCCGGTTTCTCCGGAGGAAATAGATTTGGTTTTAGTCCCGGGACTTGCTTTTGATTACCAAGGCAACAGGATTGGTTTCGGAGCGGGATATTATGACCGGTTTTTACCCAAGTTGCGGCCGGATGCCGTAATTATAGGAGTAGCCTTTTCCTGCCAATTGTTTGACAATTTGCCGTCGGAAGACCATGATTTCAAAATACCTTTACTTGTTACGGAAAAGGGCATGATTAAGATTATTTAAAATTGTATGCTTATATTTGTTCTATTATTGACAAAAATAGTTTTTAAGAATATATTTAAATTGTTGATATTTTGAATATCAAACTATTGGATAGCGGTGTTGGTAATGAGTAACCTTTACGGGACTTTAAATGAATTGCTGGTAAAACTGTTTAACGATATTCTTCACATTGAGGTACAAGCTCTCAAGTGTGATCTATTTCAGAATCTTTCTATTAGTGAAATTCATGTCCTGGAAGCAATTGGGCTGGAGGAGGCCCGCAATATGTCTTCTGTAGCCCGGGATTTAAATATTACCATCGGAACCTTGACCATAGCTATTAATAATCTCTTGCGCAAAGGCTATGTCATTCGACAGAGAAG
>JAAYII010000283.1 GCA_012523535.1 Peptococcaceae bacterium | reverse complement strand
GTTGAAAAATAGGTACGGATAAGGGATAGAAGTTTCATAGAATCTTCAGGTGTTTTTAAGGAAGAAGGCAAAATTTTCATGTTTAAAAGTGTCCCGAAAATCGGTACCTGATCAACTTTACCAGCTGAATTAATAACTGCTGATGGACCGCTTTTATCAGTCCCTTGACAAGGAGACAAAGCTCCGTCAGCCAAAGCGGTATGGGCTTTGCGTCCACTTGGCAGTGCTCCTACTGAATTGCCCATACTGCCATGCCAGGATAAGCTATGAGGTGATTCTACATATTTGCTACCAAAAGCGCCATCAATGTCTTTGAGAGTATTACAAAGGAAATTGTAGATTTCTGCTACTATTTCATCTACATAATCATCATCATTGCCATACTTCGGGGCGGCAAGAAGAATTTTGTGCACATCCTCATAGCCTTCAAAATTAGCAGAAAGAGCTTTCATTAGTAGGTCCGGCGAAATGGTTTTATCTTCAAAAACACATTTTTTTAGTGCTGCCAAGCTATTAGCCGCATCTACTACTCCTCCTGTTAGGGCATATTGAGCATTAAACTGATAACGTCCTCCAGAGCCGATAATACTATCTCCCTTTTTAATGCAATCATCGAAGAGAGCGGAAATAAATAGCTCCGGGTAATTAATGGAACGGATTACTCTTACCTTGTTAGAGTGATTTGTAGCAATGTTGATGAAATATTTAAGCTGCTTCTTAAAAGCATCCATAAAATCTTCATAGCATTTGAAATCGGACAATTCGCCAGTTTGTAAGCCTATCAACTTACCTTGGCGCAAAGGATCGCGCCCATTATTTAAAGTAATTTCAAAAATTTTCCCAATGTTTATAACTGTAGGAATTGTACTCGGTGTTTTACCAACAATAGTATGCAAGACGCATCCGCCAACAGCCCAATTTCGAGCTTCTTCCAAGGTTGCACCTTGTGAAAGTAGATATTCTATGGCTGGGGTATCGGCAAACCAAGCGGGGAAGCCAAGGCCTTTTTTACAGACCTCGATTGCTCGCATAGCAAAATCAAAATTAAGTTTTTCATGCCAACGAATAGAAAGGGTAGGGTGAGGTACCATAGTCCTTTCAGCCGCATCAAGCCAGACAAAGGATAATTCATTTACAGCATCTTTGCCGTCAGTAGTAATTCCTCCTAAGGTGCAATTGTGCATATGGGTTTCCCCTGTTAATGCTTTTCTAATAACAGCATTAAAGAAGTTGCGCTTTGAGGATTGTTTAACGCGGAAGCATTCTATAATTTCTGTTGCGAAATTTCTATCAATTAATCCGGTTTCAATATCGCGTTTATAATAGGGGTATAGGAATTGATCTACTCGTCCAAAAGATAAACCGGTAAATAGAGTGTCCCAAAAAGCCATAATATGACAAAGATGCATACACTGAACTGCTTCATGAAAGGTTCTTGCTGGGTTTTCAGGAATGTGGTTGCAGATCTCAGCAATTTGAAGTAATTCTTCTTTGCGTTTTTCGTGAGCAGTTTCTGCTAATTCTAAAGCTAATTTGGCGTAACGGTGAGCAAAAACAATACCTGCTTCAAGGGTTGTTTTTAAAGCTATAAGAAAATCATGTTTTTTTAGGCTTTGAGTATCTAAAATTCTAACTTGTTCTAATTCGTTATCAATTTGAGCTATCAACCCTTTAAAACCAAGAGTTATAGCCCGGTTAAAATCCGGGATGTTCCAGCCCTTCCCGGTTTGGTTTTCTGTTACGGTCGCAAAAATCCAAGATCCTTTTTCGCCGTATTCGTTTGCTTCGGCGGTTTCCTTTTCTCCAACGTGTAAATCATACAAGTCTTTATTTGATTTATTTTTCCAATATTCACAGATGTCTCTTATTTCATCAGCGGTTATATCTTTACCAAAATTCCACATGGTAGTAGCTTCTTCAAAGTTTTCAAGAATCCAACTTGCCGCAAGGTCTGGAAAAAACTCGGCGGCCATCGGTCTACTTGCAAAATCCCCTACCAAAAGT
>JAAYII010000003.1 GCA_012523535.1 Peptococcaceae bacterium | reverse complement strand
CAACTAATGTTATGGATTCCTGACGTATTGTGCCTATCCAATCGGTCAATTCCCTGGCATTGGCAATTGTCGCACTTAAGCCTAAAATTTTGATATGGGGAGGAGCGAGTATTATTGATTCCTCCCAGACAGTTCCCCGGTCCTCGTCATTTAGCCAATGGATTTCTTCGAATATAACATAGGATATGGTATTTAAATGCTCGTCGTTGGTAATAACTTGGTTACGAAAGATTTCTGTAGTCATGTTCAGCAATGGTGCAGTAGGATTAACAACTACATCACCCGTCATAATCCCGACATTATCATGACCAAAAAGTTTGACAAAGTCTTTGAACTTTTGATTGCTTAAGGCTTTAATAGGAGCAGTATAAATAATTCTTCGGCCTTCTATGATTGTTTTTTCAACCAAATAGTCGGCAACCAAGGTTTTACCTGTGCCGGTGGGGGCAGAAACTATAACGGATAAGCCGTTGTTTATAGCTTCAATGGCTTCAATTTGAAATTGATCCAGTTTAAGTCCTCGGTATTCGGTAATCATTTGTAGTCACTCTTTTCAAGCCGGAAGTCTCAATAATTTTATCAAAGTATTTATTTATAATCAAATTTCCGCTAAAATAAAAAGATGTTCTCATAAAGAACATCTCTTAACATAATCTTTTTATCTTGAGAAGTGAACAGGAACTCAGTTCCGGTCATGAGAAGGGGCTGCAGCCACAATCTGGGTGGCTAAAATGACTTCGGTCATTACTCTTGCTCTGTCAGGAAACAATTGAGCTTCATAATTGGTGAGAATTTCGCCTTTTTCCGAAACATAATAGCGGGGAGGAAGACGATTTAAAGCGAAAGCCGTAATATCCGCTATGCACCTTTCGCATTGGCACGGGATTTTATTGGAGGCCAAATATTCTTCCAATGCTTTTTTTACCATTACTTCGCTGAAATTTTTAAGTTCATACATAAACTTATCCCCCCTGGTAACTAATTTTACCATAATTGATTTAAGGAGGAAAGAATAACCTTTGGTTTTTGTTTGTATAGGTGTTTTCATTGGGGAAAGGTTTGGAGAAGGATGATAGCTCAAGTGAGGAAAAATAGCCATGGATTATTTGGGAAAAAACAAAGCACAATATGTTAAAGATACATTCAATTCCATAGCCGAAAGATATGACTTTATGAATACCGTAATGAGCTTTGGCTTGGACAGGCGCTGGCGCAAGAAGGTTGTAGACATTTGTGGAGTAAAGCCGGGTATGTCGGTGCTGGACATTTGTTGCGGTACCGGAATGCTGACGAGAGAACTGGCTAAGGCAGTATCTCCCGACGGAAAAGTTGTTGGCCTGGATTTTTCGGAGAAAATGTTAGACCAGGCAGTAAGGAATTGCCAAAATAATTTTTATAATGATAGGATAACGTTTTTATTGGGAGATGCTTTGAATTTGCCTTTTGCAGACAATTCTTTTGACGGCGCAACAATAGGTTGGGGTTTAAGGAATTTACCTGACCCGGTCAAAGGTATTCAGGAAATGTACAGAATTGTAAAACCCGGAGCAATGGTCGTATCTATTGATATGGGTAAGACAACGCTTCCCTTGTTTAAACAGCTTTACTGGCTGTATTTTGAGAAGCTTGTTCCCTTAATGGGGGAGATTTTTGCCTCAGGACGGGATCAATACCGCTACTTATATGAATCAGCCAGCAAATTTTATTCCCAGACGGAATTGGTAAAATTATTTGAATCTTGCGGTTTGGTGAATTGTAATAATTTAAATCTGGCCTTTGGCGCCGTGGCCATTGTTTATGGGCAAAAACCTAGAATTTAATATAAAATTTTGTAAACAGCATAACTACATAATATTTTTTCTAAGTGTAAAACTATTTCTGTAACTTAACTATAATGGAGGTAATTCAGATGAGAGTAAAAGATATAATGTCTACTGATGTGATATATGTTGATCGAACCTCTAGAGTTGCAGAGATAGCAAAATTAATGAAACAAAACAGCATAGGCGCGGTTCCTGTTGTCAGTATGGGCAAGGTAGAGGGCATTATTACGGATCGGGACATTGTGTTAAGAGTTTTGGCTGACAATAAAGATTATCATACCGTGACTGCCGAAGAAATCATGTCTGAAGATCCAATATGTATTGAGGAAAACAGTGATATTGACAGGGCTGCTGATCTTATGGCCGAATACCAGATTAAAAGGCTTCCGGTATTGCGCAAGGGTAATTTAGTCGGTATTATCTCTTTAGGCGATTTGGCTATTGAAAAAATCCATATTGACGAAGCGGGTGAAGCTTTAAGCGGTATTGCAAGAGGGATAAGCCATTAGTATTTGTTTTGTCCTGGTTTCAAAGACCAATAAAAAGTGCTGCTCAGCCAGCACTTTTTTTATATGTTAAACCAAGTTATAATTGTAAATAAAATAGTTATAACAAAGAATCACAATAATTTCAAAAGGAAATGGTTTAATGAATAATCAAGGACTAAAAGGAAAATCGGAGTCAATAGTTACCGAGGAAAAAACGGCCAAATTCGTCGGAAGCGGGGAATTGGAGGTTTTGGCGACCCCTATGCTTGCCGCTTTAATGGAAAATGCGGCCGTTCGTGCTTTAAATTTGCCCGAAGATCAAACCAGTGTGGGCACTTATCTAAATTTAAAACACCTCGCTCCCACCCCGGTGGGGATGGAGGGCTGGGCGGAAGCTGAGGTAATAAAAACGGAAGGTCGTAAAATAATTTTTAAAGTTGTAGCTTTTGATGAAAAAGAAAAGATCGGGGAAGGCGAGCACGAAAGGGTTGTGGTAAGCAAGGATAAATTTATAACCAAAGCGAAGAATAAAAAAAGTGGTTGATAAAAATGACAGAGTGTAACTTTAGTCAGGGAAGTTTCTTAACCGTAGCAGGCGAAGGAATAAAAGAACAAATTATTGAAAAATCTAGGTTTATAGGACAGGTTAGGCCGGTAAAAACTATAGCCGATGTTGAAAGACATATGCAAGAGGTCAAAAGGGAATATCCCAATGCCCGTCTTTATGTATATGCTTACCGCCTTTATCAAAACAAACTTGAAAAATCTTCTGATGACGGTGAGCCCCAGGGGACGGGAGGAAGGCCGATATTGGAACTGCTTCAGCATCGCCAACTTTGGGATATCCAGATAATTGTAGTTCGCTACTTTGGCGGTATACTTTTGGGAACGGGCGGTTTAACCAGGGCTTATGGGGGAACGGCCCGGTTGGCGTTGGAACAGGCGGGGATTACCAAGTTAGAGTGTTATGCGGTTTACAAACTGGAACTATCCTATGCTTGGTTTGACCAATTAAAATACGTTATACAGCAAAAAGGTTGGAAACCGGGAGAAGAATCTTTCGCGGATAAGGTCAGTTTGGAGGTATATGTTCCGGCGACAGAGGCAGGGAATTTTGAAAACTGGCTAGATGATTATACCAAAAAGCAGGTTGCCTGGGTAAGAGTAAAACATTTAATGAGATAAATACCTTTATGGTTCATAAAATAATTCTTAAGGGATAAAACTATGCTTAGGATAAATTGAGATTTATAAGAGGATGATTTATGACCATAAAGTTATTGGTTTTTGATGTAGACGGAACCTTGGCTCCCACTGAGGAGCCTATACCCAGAACCGTATCCGAAAAAATTGTCCATTTTGAACACTTGGGATTCCAGATCGTTTTTATTTCAGGGAGAACGGCTAGTTACTTGGCGGGTTTGGCCAGAGGAATTGGCTTGAAAAAGCCGTTGGTGGCGGGGGAAAACGGTGGTGTTATTTTTAATCCGGCGACCAAATGGGAAAAAACCCTGGCGGAAATTCCCCGGGAGACGGCTCAGATTATAAAAGAGGCTTTATTTAAAGAATTTGAAGGGCTCTGGTTTCAGCCCAATCAAACCATGTTGACCGCCGCTCCGCGAGATCTGTCCCAAATCGACCATCTGTACCAAACAGTGCTTACTCTTCCAGCGGTCAAGGAAAACAATTATAAAATTAATAAATATGAAGATGCGGTGGAGATTATGCCTCAAGAAAACAGCAAGGGTCAAGCCCTTGCTGTTATTAAGAATATCTTTGGAGTTAAAAAAGACGAAATTGTAGTTTTTGGCAATACCATTGTTGATTTACCAATGAAAGACGAAACACAATATTTTTTTATTATCGGTGAAAAGATAAAAGATGAAAGTATCCAAAACTTTGGCGATATGAAAGAGGCCTTGGTTTATTTGGAAAAGTTAATTTAAACTTTATGAGTTAATCTTTTCCAAGATATTTCTGGCAACATATATACCACTGGCAGCGGCTTGAGAAAGGGAGCGGGTGATTCCAGCACCGTCGCCGATGGCGTAGAAGTTGGGATAAACTGTCTCCAATTTATTATCCAGTTCTGGTCTGGCCGAGTAAAATTTAACTTCCACTCCGTAAAGAAGAGTATCATAATTGGCGGTACCACGTGCGATATTATCGAGAGTGTAGATCATCTCAATGATATTGTCCAGGTAGCGTTTAGGCAAAACAAGTCCCAAATCCCCGGCATTAGCGGATTTAAGAGTAGGTTTGGTAAAAGACTTGGCCATTCTTTTTTCGTTTGTTCGTCTGCCTTTGACCAGGTCGCCGAACCTTTGGACGATAACCCCGTCACCCAGCATGTTGGATAAAGTAGCGATATATTTACCATATTTTAAAGGTTCATTGAATGGAGAAGTGAATTTGTTGCAAACCAATAAGGCAAAATTGGTATTGTCACTTTTCAAAGCCTCGTCGGAATAGCTGTGTCCGTTAACTGTGAGAACCCCAATAGTGTTTTCTGTTACTACATGGCCTCTGGGATTCATGCAGAAAGTTTTGACCAGATCATTGTATTTTTTAGTGTAGTAGTGAAGCTTGGCTTCATACACTTCATCAGTTATATGGCTGAAAATTTCATAAGGCAGTTCCACTCTGACTCCCAGGTCGATCTGGTTATTGGTTAATTTAATGTTCAATTTCTTGCATTGTTCGCTAAACCATTCGCTGCCTACCCGGCCGACAGCACTTATCAAGTAATCGCAGGAGAACTGTTCCGATCCGGTATCCAATACATATTTATTATTTTCAGGAGAAATGTCAATAATTTCAGTACGGTGCTTGATGTCAACTTTGTCTTTCAGGAAGTTATAAATATTAGTCATAATTTTGAGATTGTTTTCTGTACCAAGATGTTTAACTTCGGCCTGCAAAAGGTGAAGATCGTTTTGCAGGGCTATTTTTCGTAGTTCCCGGGCTTTGGGGGTGTTGGTAGTATATCTTTTGGTGGTGGCCCCGAAGCGAACAAGTATTTTATCCATATATTCGATAAGTTCCATTACTTGTTCACTGGGAATATACTCGTTTAACCAACCTCCAAATTCGGTGGTGAAATTATATTTACCGTCAGAAAAAGAGCCGCAGCCGCCGAATCCTTCCATAATGGCACAAGATGGGCATTTTAGACATTTAGATGATTTTTGCTCTGTTAACGGACATTTTCTGTCCAAAATACTGTTTCCTTTTTCAAAAATACAGATCTCCAGATTGCTGTTATTTTGTATAAGCTCGAAAGCGCACATAATACCGGAGATCCCACCGCCAATAATACCTATATCATAATGTTTCATGAACAGCCCTCATTTCAACTAGTTTAATTGCCATAAGAAGTATACCATTAAGAGTCGAATTGAGCAATTAGGAGGATATGGAAGTATTGGAATTTAATTATTCTTGGAAAAGACAAGAAGGATATTAATAATTTTTATAGAATTTGTCAGTTTATATTATAATTTATTAATGATGGAGATTATAAAATAAATTTGGGGAGGATTAGAGGATGAAGTTTTCCGCGGATCTCCGCAATCTTAAAATAATAAGTGTTGCTGAAGGCAAGGAAATCAGCACCGTTAAGGATATAATTATTGACCCGACCAAAGGTACTTTGGCTTTTTTTATAATTAATCAACCAATTGATTATCTTGGAGCCCGGATAATTGCTTTTGAAGATGTTTTGGGTCTGGGGGACTATGCCCTGATTATTAACGACAGTACAGTTATTCAGGATGTGGCTCATAACTCCCTTGCCATCGAACTTTTGCAGAAGAGAGTTAAAGTTATAGGATCGCAATTACTTACCACCAAGGGTACTCTTCTTGGCCAGGTGAGTGAATTCATGATTGATGAGGAGACAGGCAAAATCACTGGTTTCGTCCTGGTGGATAGCGAGAACAAAACCAGTCAATGTCATTGTGACCATGTCTTAACTTATGGCCAAGAAATAATTTTGATTGAACAAGATAATCAGGATACTTTGGCGAGCCGCAAGGAGCGCAAACAAAATGCGGCGGCTAATTCTGTCAGAGATAAAGAATATCTGAGAAAGAAAATAGAGGAGTTTGGAAAAAAAGATAGCCTGCTTAAGTCCGAGGCTAACAACAGCGAGGTTATTGAATTTCCCCAAGATTTTAATGTTTTTGAACAACGTCAACTTCAATTTTTAGTGGGTAAAATTTTGACCAAAGATGTTAAGCTTGAGACCGGCAACCTGTTAAAAGCGGGGGAACAAATTACCCAGGAATCATTGGCCGGAGTCAAGTCTCGCCAAACTTTAATGCAACTTACCGCCCATGTTATGAAATAGGCAATAATTTGAGAGAGGACATTCTTGGCATTGCGGTTTTTTTGCCTGGCAAATTTTTCGTCCATGAGCTATAAACCGGTGGTGATAATCAATCCATCGGTTTTTTTCTATTAAGAAAGTCAAATCCTTTTCCACCTGCAAAGGGTTGGAGGAATCAGTAAGACCTAGCCTGTTTGTTACTCTTAAAACATGGGTGTCCACGGGAAAAGCAGGAATACCAAAAGCGTTGGCCAATACTACTCCGGCTGTTTTACGGCCTACTCCGGGCAATTGAACGAGTTTTTCCATTTCCGGGGGAACTAAACCATTATATTGTTCCAGAAGAATACGGCAGGTTGCTACAATGTTTTTAGCTTTAGTTCGGAAAAGGCCCAGCATCTTGATATGTTTTTCCAGTTCCTCCGGAGTCAATGCGGCCATAGCCTGAGGAGTAGGGTATTGGCGGAATAGTTCGGCCGTAGCCTGGTTGACTTTTTGATCGGTGGTTTGAGCGCTCAAAATCGTGGCGATTAGCAGTTCAAAGGGATTGTGAAAGTTAAGACCGCAGCTGGCGTCAGGATAAATTCGGGCTAGAATGTCAAGTATATGTTTAACCCGTTCTATTTCTTTTTCTTTGTCTTTAATTTTCAGCATAAATACTGCCACCGATAAATTCTCTTAAAATAGAAGTTGAGAGTACTTTGTCCGTAGGCAGGGGTTCAAAGAAAGAAAGAAGGTTGAGCAGACGGGCAGACGTATCGCTGTAAGGGCTTTGTTGGGGGATGCTTTGCAAAAGCGGTTCAGCATAGTTGCGCAGTGCATTTAATTCGTAAAGCAGGCTGGAATTAAACATTACATCCGCTTCCTCCTGGAATTTAAAAACACTGGAATCTTCACCCCGTCTTACGCTGGCCCATTGTTTTAAAGTCCTTTCGGGCTCAAATCCCCGAAAACTTTTATCCCTGACCATACGCCTTATAAGCCTGACGTCCGTAGTCGGTACCCTATTATAGGAATCAATATTCAAGAGAAAAAGTGCACTGATATATATTTTAAAACAAATATTGCGATTGATGGTTGGCAATAGATTGGGATTTAAAGCATGGATGCCTTCGACAACCAAAATGTTATCCGGATTCAGCTGAAGTCGATTGCCTTTCGGAAGCCTGCGCCCAGTGATAAAGTCAAAGATCGGAACTTCCACTTCCCGGCCTTCAATCAGTTGCGTCATTTGTTGATTGAGCAAGGGTAAGTCCAACGCTTCCAAAGCGTCGAAATCCAGCTGGCCGGACGCATCTCTGGGGGTGTCTTCTCTGTTGAGAAAATAATTATCTAAAGATAACGGAACCGGTTTGAGACCGTTGACCCGCAGTTGAGTGGATAAACGCTGGGCAAAAGTAGTTTTGCCGGAAGATGAAGGACCGGCAATAAGAATTATTCTTACCGTTCTTTTTTGCTGCAAGATTAGATCGGCAATATCGGCTATCTTTTTTTCGTGCAGGGCTTCGGCTAAAGTAATCAGCTCGGTACATCTTCCCTTTTTTATAAAGGAGTTAATATCTTTGACTTGGCTCAAGTTCAAGTTTTCCAGCCAACGATGTGTTTCGTTGTATGTTGCTGCCAATTTCCCAGGGGTGACAAATTGAACGCTGTCCCCGCTAAAATGGAGAATAAAACCGGGCGGGAAATAAACCAGATGGAATTCTTTAAGTACGGAGGTATTTTCAAAAGCGGGGTTAATTACGGAATAGACTTTATTTCCAAGCTTATATTGATAGCAGTTGTTATGGCGGCCACAGAAGACAATTGTGCTGTTTGATTTTGCCCAGGCTTTTAATTTAGCCTCGATTTGGCTTACTTCCCTGCTGGATACGGCCGAACCGACCAATTCACAGTATACGCCGTCCAAAATCGAGTAAGGTATGGATAATTTTTCCTCGGGAAATAGTTCTTCGATAACATGGATTAATCCCAATTGCAAGGTTTGTCTGTATTTGCGGATATAATCGCCGGTCATAAAGCACCTCATATTTATATTTTTTTGCTTAACAGTATTATAAAGGAATTATTTAAAAATGAGAAGGAAGGGAAACAACGGCCTTCCCGTTTCAAGTTTAACTATTGCTGCCAAACCGTATTTATATGTTATAATATAAAAATACAATATTTATTTGACGGGATAATAGTATTGGCAATATAATTAACCCTCTCTAACATATTATTTGCTTATAATAAGGAGGCCAATATGCTTTATATCAGTACCAGAGGCAATAGCGAACCCCAGACTTCCGCTCAAGCCATATCTATAGGAATGGTTCCGGCTGGGGGGCTATTTGTTCCACAGGAGATACCTAATGTCAATTGGCAAGAGTTTCGCGGGCTGGATTACAGCCAACTGGCCCTGTCCGTCTTGCGCTTATTTTGTGACGATCTGCCTGATTCAACATTACAGCAGGCGGTTAATGTTTATAAGGATGGCCGTTTTGACAACCCCAATCCGGCACCGGTAATAAATATTGGTGGCTGCGGTTTGCTGGAGTTGTGGCATGGACCGACAGCAGCCTTTAAGGATATGGCTTTGCAGGTACTGCCATATTTATTGGCTTCCAGTACTAAAATTGTCGGTCTTGATGCCGAGGTATTAATTCTTACGGCTACCTCCGGAGATACGGGAAAAGCTGCTTTGGAAGGTTTCAAGGATGCGCCGGGTACCAAAATAGTGGTCTTTTACCCCGACGGAGGTGTAAGTGCCGTTCAAGAACGGCAAATGATTACTACTGGAGGTCGAAACACTTATGTCTTAGCTGTTTCCGGTAACTTCGATGAGTGTCAAACAGCGGTCAAAAAAGTTTTTTCCTCTCCGGATCTTAGGCAGAAATTATTGAGAAAGAAGAAAGTATTTTCATCGGCTAATTCCATAAACTGGGGTAGACTGTTGCCTCAGATAGTTTATTATTTTTGGGCTTACTTGCAGACCGTGGAACAGGGCAGTATTGAGCCCGGGTCTCCAATTAATATTGTTGTACCCACCGGTAATTTTGGAAATATCCTGGCGGCTTTTTATGCCCAAAAAATGGGTTTGCCGATTAATAAGCTTATTTGTGCTTCTAACCGCAATAAT
>JAAYII010000023.1 GCA_012523535.1 Peptococcaceae bacterium | reverse complement strand
TTATTGATTGCCAACTTATTATTGATTGCCAACTTATTATTGATTGCTAACTTATTATTGATTGCTAACTTGTTATTGATTGTTAACTTTAGGGGAAACATGCTATCGTATTTATTTTTGCGAATTATTTTTTACCGGTGGGGTCAGAATGCAGCAGTATTTTCAATATGGAGATTTGGAAATCAATTATTTGAAAAGCAAGGACAAGAAGTTGGCCGAGGTTATAGACAGAATCGGGATAGTAAAAAGGGAAGTGATTCCGGACTTGTTTTCCGCCCTTGTCAACAGTATTGTAGGCCAACAAATTTCGATGAAAGCGCAGGCCACTATCTGGCAGCGGATGCTGGATAAACTTGGCGAAATCACTCCCCGGTCAATTCAGGCTTTACCGGCGGAGGAATTGCAGAAAACCGGCATTAGCATGCGTAAAACATTGTATATAAAGAACATTGCTGAAAAGATATTAAACGGAGAGTTCGATATTGAAAGGCTGCAGGGTCTGCCCGACCGGGAAGTGATAAAAGAGCTTACGGCTTTAAACGGGGTAGGAGTCTGGACGGCTGAGATGCTTATGATTTTTTCCATGCAGAGAATGAACATATTAAGCTGGAATGATTTGGGCATCCGCAGAGGACTCACCCTACTCTATAACTTGCAGCAGCTGGATAAAAATACTTTTGAGATATATAAAGAGAGATATTCCCCATATTGCTCGGTGGCTTCTTTTTATCTATGGGAAATATCTTTGGGCAAATAGCTTAAATTTTTTGACAGGTAAATTTGGATAATAAATTTTGAAAAGTAAATTTCGAAAAGTAAATTTGGATACGGTGATTGAGTTAATTAGGATACGACGATTTGGGCCTTAGCCTAGTCTTCTTTGGGCTCGGGCAGGATTAGATTTAAGACGATACCTGCAATGGTGGCCCAGGCAACGCCGTGGTTGCTGACCCCGATACCGACGGCAAAGATGACGGAAGCGATAATCAAGTTTTTGGGTTTGGAGAAATCTACTTTAGCTTCCACCAGATTGCGCAAACCGGCGGCTCCGATCATTCCGAATAACATGATGCTGACCCCGCCCATGACTGCGGTGGGAATGGACATGATGGCTGCTTGCAGTGGATTGATCAGGCTGAGGATAATGGCAATAATGGCTGCTACCCAAAGGTTGAAGGAGCTGTAAACGCGGGTCACGGCCAGTACTCCCAGGTTTTCACCGTAGGTGGTGAGGGGAGGACCGCCTAAAAAGCTGCCTATTCCCGTGGCAACGCCGTTTCCCAGCAGTACCCGGTGAAATCCCGGTTTGGTTAAGGGGTCGCTGTGGGTGATATTGCCAAGCACTATCATATGTCCCAGGTCTTCGATCATGGTGACCAGAGCCAGAGGAGCAAACATGATTATAGCGGTCTTATTAAAGGAAGGAAGATGTTCCGCATCGAAAGTTACCGGAAAGGCAAAGAAATTTTGGCAGGCGTCGATGATGGGCTGATAATGGACAATGCCCATGGCAAAGGCCACAATATAGCCAATGATTACAGCCATCAAGATGGGGATAATCTTGAGAAAGCCTCTGGCAAATATGGAAAAGATAATGGCGACGGCTAACGTGACAATGGCGATGGGCCAGTTTTCCGAAGCCATGTTGGCGGCAGTGGGGGTAAGACTTAAACCGATAATGGCCACTACCGGGCCGGCCACAATCGGAGGCACGATTTTTTGAATCCAGGCAGTTCTGAAGATTGTCATAAGGCCAAAAACTATTACATAAATAATTCCGATTGTTAAGGCACCGCCCATAGCCGAGCCTATATCTTTTTGGTCTTGAATGAAATAGGTTAGTGCACCGATATAGGCAAAGGAGGATCCCAGATAAGCAGGCACCTTGCTTCCGGTAAAGAGCAGAAAGACTATGGTACCGATACCGGAGCAGAGAAGGGCTACAGCCGGGCTTAAACCGGTAAGGAAAGGAACCAAAACTGTGGCCCCGAACATGGCAAACACGTGTTGCAAGCCTAAAGGTATGGTTTTGGCTGAAGATAGTCTTTCGTGAATTTGAACTTCAGATGACATAGCAAATAAAACCTCCTAAAATAAAACCTCTTCCCACCGTGAGCGCAGGAAGAGGTATAATATGGCTAATGTAACGACCATTATTTGCCTTTCCAGTCTCACGGGACTAGTTTAAAGGTTTTTAAATTCCTAAACAAGAATACCAGATTAGATATCATTTCGCAACAACTTTTATCTGTTTTTTGCAGAATTTTGTATTCTCTTGGAGCTTTTTGTTGATTAGAGGCTGTTGCGGATTATCTGTTATAATTTAATTGCCTGAAAGAATTTAACTGTCCCAAAGAATTAACTGTGTTAAAGAGTTTTACTGTTTTAAGAATTTGATTGTTTGCAAAAGAGTTGCCTTGGGAAAGGAGATTTATCTTTGCCGAAATATGCCGAAGTTTTGGTCGATGTAGCCAACAGGCGGCTTGATCAAAGCTATTATTATCTTGTTCCCGAACATTTGCATGTGAAAATAGGAATGACGGTGATGGTTCCTTTAAGAAACCGCAAAGTCCAAGGTCTGGTGGTGGGAGTCAGTGACAGTCTGCCTGATTTGGATCAGGATGTTGACTTGCGCCCGATTGAAGCAATTTTGGAGCAGAGTTTGCTCCCTCCCGAGTTGATCGAACTGGCGTGCTGGCTGGCGAAAACCACAGTCTGTCCCGTTGCTCAGGCCTTACATGCGGTTTGGCCTTTTCTGAGAGGGAAGGTCGAGACTTGGTATCTGCCTTTGGCCTCAATGGATGATGAAGATGTTAAAGTTTTGGAACTGTTGGACCCTGATATTTATAAAGTTTTAAAAACCCTTAATCGTTCGCGCCGAAAGGCTTTGACGGAAAAGGTTTTACTGCAAAGAACGCAAGTAAGCCCTAATTTATTGGCGGAAATGGTTAACAGGGGTTGGCTCAAAAAAGAAAGCAGGTTTTCCGGCATCGGCGGTCTGCAGAAAGCGGCTTCGGTTGTAACCACGGACACGCCGGCCCAGCAAAACCCAGCCGGAAATAAAAGTAAGGCGGAAAAGGAAGCGGGCTCTCAATTCGCGGAAAATGTTGAACTCAGCTCCGCCCAGGAAAATGCGGTGCAAAAAATCTGGGATGCTTATGTAAGAAGAGACGGCGGCTGTATTCTCCTGCACGGGATAACGGGGAGCGGCAAAACCCAGGTTTATAAGGAGATCGTTGCCAAAGTGCTGGCTGCAGGGGGCGATGTTATTATCCTTGTGCCGGAGATCTCGCTCACATCGCAGATTTCCCAAGTTTTTCTCCGCCAGTTCCAGGATGCCGTGGGGGTGATTCATTCCGGGATTAGCGCCGCCGCCAAGCGCTCTCTCTGGGAGCAGATCTTAAGCGGTCAGAAAAGGATTATTGTCGGAGCCCGTTCCGCCGTGTTCGCGCCTTTGCCCAATCTGTCCCTGATAATCATTGACGAGGAACATGAAAATGCTTATAAACAGGATGAAAATCCCAAATATCATGCCAGGGATGTTGCCCGCCAGAGAATGAAACAAAAGAAAGGGCTTGTGGTTCTCGGCAGCGCCACTCCTTCCTTGGAAGCTTATGCCGCGGCTCAAAGGGGCAAGATCGAACTCGTCTACCTGGGTGAAAGGTTTAACCAGCGCCCGATGCCTTCGGTGGAAATTGTGGACATGAAGGAAGAATTGGCTAAAGGGAATAAAAGCATGTTCTCTTTCAGTTTAAGAGAAAAGCTAAGGGACAGAATCAAGAAAGGAGAGCAGAGCATTCTTTTTCTTAACCGCAGGGGTTATTCGACCTTCGTTTTTTGCCGGGAGTGCGGCTATGTGGCCCGTTGTCCCCATTGCGATGTGTCATTAACTTTTCATAGTTATAAACAAGAGCTGTGTTGTCATTATTGCGATTATAAACGGGAGGTATTTCACCGTTGCCCCGATTGCGGCAGCAGGTTTATTCGCTTTTTCGGCCAGGGAACGCAGAAAGTTGAGGAAGAGGTAAAAGCCTTGTTCCCGGATATCGAGGTTTTAAGGCTGGATACCGATACCACGGAAGGTTTGGAGAAACATGCCGATATTCTGGCTAAATTTAGGGATGAAAAAGTTCCTGTTTTAGTGGGGACCCAAATGCTGGCCAAAGGGCTTGATTTTCCCAACGTAACCCTGGTGGGAGTTATTGCTGCGGATCAGTTGTTAAACATGCCGGATTTTCGCTCCCGGGAAAGGGCCTTCCAGCTTTTGACGCAGGTGGCGGGCAGGGCTGGCAGGGGAACCAAGCCCGGTGACGTTGTAATTCAGACCTATTCCCCCCGG
>JAAYII010000282.1 GCA_012523535.1 Peptococcaceae bacterium | reverse complement strand
GTAGGTCATTGCAATGCTAAAAACGAATTCATTTGCAAAGAGAGTCACATGATCGATTTCGGGTAAATTCATCAGTCATTAGTTTTATCCGGAATTTTGGGAATTAGATTGATTACGCGATACAAAAAGATACTTTTTGAATAAATATCCAAGCAACACTCCGGAACAGGCGGCGGCAAAGGCGTGGACATAGTTGCCGCAGACATCTTGAATTAAGTAATTATTCCTTCCTAAAACACCAAAAATGCTGAAAGTCAATGATTGGCCGGTCATAGCCAGAAGCATGGATTTAAACGGGAAATAATCTGTGCCCCAAAGCTTTGTGCTATAGTAAACAACAAGTCCATGCCAGCAACCTATTCCAAAGCCCGCCAAAATTCCCAAAATTATACTTCCTTCGGGCAACCATATCATACTCATGGCTTCAAGGCCTGAGATGTTAGTAAGGTGTAAGCGCTTGGCAATCTGAGTAATAATTTCAATAGGTATGAAGGATATAATACATAATAACATTGCTAATACAATTCGATCATGTTTCATCGCAAAAATAATTCTCCCAGGTAAAGATTATACAGTTAGAGATCATAAATATAAGATCTTAGCTTTATTTAACTATTTGTTAAATTGCATTAAATTATTCACCTTTTTCTGGGTATGTGAGAGTTATTTCGAAACCAGTCATATATTATTATTCTCCCTTTGCGGGGCACTTAACAACGTAATTCCGATTATGGTAATCACAAGCCCAATAACGCCTAAGATGCTCGGTATCTCAGTAAAGAACACAATCCCAAAAAGCATTGCAGCCGACGGTTCCCCTGCCGCGGCTACGATTGAAGTGCTGCCCGCATCTACAAAATTTAAAGAAAATGTATAAACTACATAGGGTAATACACTGGAGCAAAGGGAGTGTAGAATCATAAAGGCCACATTTTTTGAAGGTTCCGCGGCGGCAAAATACGCTACCGTATGCCAGTCAGTAAAAGGTATTAGTACAATTCCCATAAACAACACGCTGTAAAAAATTGTAGTGAAAACACTGTAGTTTCTCTCCATGGCCAATTTGGAGAGAATGCTGTAAAGGGCATAGAATACCGCAGCCAAGATGCCAACAAGAATCCCGAATCCACTCCATCTAAGGCCGTTGCTTTCCAAAATTCCGCTTACCAAAAAACATCCCAAAAAAGCGATTATAGTACATACTATCTTCTTTTTAGTAATCTTTTCCTTAAAAACTATGGCGGCAATAAACATAACGAAAACCGGTGACAAACTACGCAGCACTGCCGCCAAGGATATAGTCAAGCTGTTTATGGCTTCATTATAACAGTAATTCAATCCCAGCATGGCGATGACGCCGCAACCAATGAATATCCAGACGTCTTTAATTTTTATTTTCAGAAGCGATTTATTATAGACAAGAATTCCTATTAAGAGCAGTATCGCCGCCCCCAGGACTCTTGTAGATAAAATCGTATAATTGCTCATTCCGGCAGCCGTGAGTTTTCTTACGAATACTCCGACGGATCCCCATAATATTCCCGCAATAAGCGGTAACAGAATTGCAAACTTCTTCATCTTCTTTTCTCTTATCCCCTTATTTAAATAATATAGTTTTTCCTGTTTGGCTTAAGTTGACATTATTGATAAACGATTATCATGGGTCGTTTATGGAAACATTTCCAAACTGTTAAATATTATAACATTCTTTTTTATCTACGTTCTATAAGGACTTGTTTTCCCCTTTGATAAATCTCTAATGCAGAGAGCATTTACTAACCTTATTTATAACGCTTTCGTTCATAATGATGAGGATACGGAAATTCAGATCAGTATTAATAAAGCTTAATTATCTTCCCTTATACCGGCAAAGCGAAACAAACTATCGCTATCAGGAAATAAACAATACCTGATACTCTCCAAATCATTATTTGCTTATAAAAAAATTTGATAGTTATCAATCCTGTTATTAAGTAAAAGGCACAATATAAAATCCATGAGAGCAAAACGGAATAAGGATTTATACTCGTAAAGACGATTATAAGAGAAGATGATATCAAAAAAATAATCGCCGGTAATACGGAATAGCCTCGCAAGATTTCTTCATCCGTAAAAGGCAGGAAGAAACCTTTTTTCTTTTTGTCAATTACCGAGAGCATCTGCCTTCTGAACAACTCGCCATAGTTGGCGTAAAAAACTCCCAGAATAATTGCCGGTAAGAATTTGTTTAGCAATGGATTCATCACAAACGCGAGATTTTTTAATATTATAGCTGCAACAAACACTGCAAGCTGAAACTTCACCGTCTGGATATTTGTTCTTACTAATCCCAAAAAACTTTTTAATATAAGAACGATTTTTGGGGACGGCTGTGTTTTAATAAAAATACTTTGGAATAAAGGCTTTTTCAAAGCATTGATTTTATTAACTATCTCCAGCATCCGAGCCATATCTTTTTTGGCGGCAGCCGCCATGTTTTCATATATGAAACTGCAATCCCGGTAATATTTATCCCATAATATTTTGGTTCTATAGGCCCGGAAGACTGCAAACACGGTTAACAAAGTCAAAATTAAAAGAACAATCAAAGCATCAGGAACAATCAAGGCCTCATATATTAACAATCCTGATACAAAGAAAAATATTGCTATAAGATACCCTTTCTGCAGAAAGGAATTGCTATTGTAATAGATCCAGGCCAGGAGACTGCTTGAGAACAGACACAGGGCGGTAGCACAGCCAAAAATAATCATTTCTTTGGATATTGCTGCCCGGTAAATTACCGTGGTTATAACAGCGCCTATAGCAATAGAGCCGATTAAAGAGAAAAACACTTTTACCTGAAAAAGCTTTTTAAATAACGGCACGCCTCTGAAAAAATGGATAGAAGCCGGGTTTATCCTAATAATTGGATATCTGCCGGTAACTTTTCTTAAATTCAGCAGTACTATCAATACAGAAGCATAAAGCCTCAGCTCAGCCACCGTTACCGTATATAACCAGCCGATTATACTCTCTGCTGACAGAAAAAGGACTATAACGATGGCTTCCAAGAAATACCAATAGTTTTTCAAAAAAATAAGATTAAGTCTTATGCTGTTTTTAAGAATCCATATCATCAGCTTCACTCTCTTCCCCAAAGGAACGGATATCTTCTCCTGTAATTTCTAAATATAATTCTTCCAGAGTATAGTTGTTTAAACCATAGGCTTTGGCAATATCTTCTTTTGTCCCTTCAGCGAGAATTACGCCTTTATGCAAAAAAATATATCTATCACAAAAGGACTCGATCACATCAAGCAGGTGAGTCGAAAGCAAAACCGTTTTCCCCGTTTCCCTTTGCTCAATGAATATATCTTTCAATACTCTGATTTGTTTTGGATCAAGCCCTGTAAATGGCTCATCCGCAACAAACAAATCAAAATTTCGCAGTGCGGCACAGGCTATCATAAGTTTTTGCTTGGTGCCTTTGGAAAGGGCATCCGGTATTTTGTCCAGATGTTCCTCCAATTCCAACCGCTCAATAAGGTTGTCCACATCCTTTTTGTTTTTCCCGTATACAGAAGCAAGCAATTTTAAATGTTCATTGACGGTCAATTCTTCATAATAAATGGGAGTATCGGGCATATAGGTAACCGGATATGATGCATCATCATATTGGCTTACAGGCTTGCCCTTCAGCGTTATCCTCCCTTCGTCCGGCACCAGATATCTGACAATATGAAGGACTGTAGTGGTCTTTCCTGCCCCATTGGCTCCGATAAGGCCTACTATCTCCCCTTGGTTTATATTAAAGGACACTTTATGCAGAGCCCTCACCCTACCATATGATTTGGATACATTCTCAAATTTCAGAAGCATTTGGCCTTTGCCTCCTGCGAACTTTTGCCTCCAAAACCGGAGCTTGTTTTACGTAAGTTAATTGGTTCTTTCTTACGACACTGGTTAGGAGTATTATAACATAGCAATACCATTTTCTTAATG
>JAAYII010000022.1 GCA_012523535.1 Peptococcaceae bacterium | reverse complement strand
GTAGATAAGAGGAAGGAAAAACGAGCCGCTTCTTCCCTGGTGTAGGAACACAAGCGAGCGGCCGTTATAGTAACTCCTGAACGCGATACTCCGGGGATAAGGGCAATTGCTTGTGCCAAACCGATAAATAAGGCTTCCCGAACTTTCATGTTGTCCAGTTTTTGACTTTGTTGTTGTTTATCCGCCAAATGTAGTAATAGACCGAAAATAATTAGCATAAAACCAATTAAAATCGGTGACCTGGCTTTCATTTCTATTAAATCGTTAAACATGTACCCGCAAAAGGCAGCAGGTAAAGTGGCGAGGACCAACAACCAAAATATTCTTCTGCTTTTTCGATCCTTGCCGCTTATAGTCCCCTGTATCAAATTTAGCCAATCCTGATGAAAATAAATTACAACGGCCAGTAAAGTGCCTGCATGTAAAGCAATGTCAAATGTCAAGCCAGGGTCTTGCCAATCGAAAAACCAAGGGGCTAAAACAAGATGCCCGGAACTGGAAATAGGCAAAAACTCACCTAAGCCCTGTATAATTCCCATAACAACAGCTTGCCATAATGTCACCCTACTCCCCCTCATCCCAGATAATTGTGTTAAATAGGTATTTATATTTACACAATTATCTTCCGGGATATGCTAATTTTCTAGCTGTAATTGGGAGCTTCTTTAGTTATTATAACATCATGGGGATGGCTTTCAGCCAGACCGCCGGGAGTCATTTGAATAAATTTGCCGTCTCGGCGTAATGATTCAATGTCGGGTGTCCCGCAATAGCCCATACCTGCCCTTAAACCACCGATCAATTGATAGACTGTTTCCGAAAGGGGACCCTTGTAAGGTACCCTTCCTTCAATTCCTTCAGGCACCAATTTCTGGTCTTTTTCTTGGAAATAGCGATCACTGCTTCCGGCCTTCATCGCACCAATAGAGCCCATCCCCCTATAAACTTTGTAGCTTCTGCCTTGATAAATTTCTATATCCCCGGGGCTCTCTTCCGTACCCGCGAAAAGACTGCCGATCATTACCGTCCTGGCACCCGCGGCAATGGCTTTAACGATATCTCCTGAAAACTTGATTCCACCGTCGGCAATGATGGGAATATTATACTTATCCGCTTCTTTTGCGCAATCATAAATAGCTGTGATTTGCGGGACTCCAATCCCGGCCACAATTCTCGTGGTGCATATCGAACCGGGACCTATACCGACTTTAACGGCATCTGCTCCGGCTTCGATCAAGTCTCTGGTTGCTTCGGCAGTGGCTACGTTGCCGGCGATGATTTGCAGATCGGGAAATTTCCTCTTTAATTGTTTAACCGTATTAATAACACCCACCGAATGTCCATGGGCAGTATCGACAACTAAAACATCCACTCCCACGTCGTATAAGGCCTGTGCTCTTTCTAAAGTTTCCTTACTTACGGTAACCGCAGCCCCAACTCTCAGCCTTCCCCGTTCATCCTTGGCCGAATTTGGGAATTGCCTTGATTTCTCTATATCTTTAATGGTGATAAGTCCTCTGAGCATCATATTATCATCCACTAAAGGAAGCTTCTCAATTTTATGCTTAATCAGAATTTTCTTAGCTTCCTCTAAAGTCGTACCCACCGGAGCGGTAATCAGATTATCTTTGGTCATTACTTCACTGATTAAACGCTCAGTATCAGTCTCAAAACGCAAGTCACGGTTGGTGACAATCCCAACAAGCTTTCCCTCAACTGTTATCGGGACCCCGGATATTCTGTAACGCGCCATTATTTCCAAAGCATCTTTAATACGATCCGTTGGGCTCAAATAGATTGGATTAGTTATTACCCCATGCTCCGATCGTTTAACTTTATCCACTTCCAGCGCCTGTTCTTCAATGGTCATATTTTTATGAATAAAACCTATACCTCCCTCTCGAGCTATAGCTATTGCCATCCGGGAAGTGGTAACGGTATCCATGCCGGCGCTAATGAGCGGGATGTTTAGTTTTATGGATGGAGTAAGATAAGTGCTGACATCGACATCCTTTGGCAAGACGTTGGATTTGCCTGGAATAAGTAAAACATCATCGAAAGTCAAACCCTTTTTCCCAAATTTTTCGCAAGTCATAACAAACCCCTTCCCCATTACTTTTCTAACAAGTATAGCAGAAACTCCTAAGGTTTAGTAGCTTTTAATGCAAGAATTTATTAAAATGAAAAAGCAAATACCAATCTAAAGGAAGAAAGCATGTTTTATCGTTTTTATCAGTTTTGCAGCGCTGTCCACGCTCGTATCGACCCGAAAGAATACCAATGGGTAAAAAAAATATTAACGAAGAAAGAATATCAACTCTTCCTGCAACAACCTTTGCCCGACCAGCGGCATGCTTTGGATGTGGCCCTGGAGATTTAGCAGAATTCCGAAAAGATAAAAGAACAATATGGGACGACAGCCTACCACAACCTTTTACATGCCGCCCTTTTGCATGATTGTGGGAAATCTGTAGCCCCACCCCATCTTTGGCAGAGAATATTAATTGTAATTATTAATTCCCTTCCTGCTACCTGTGTTCGGAAACTCAGCTCCGGTTCCAATTTTTTGGGCAAGACCTTGATTCTCCGTCGACAACATCCCTTACAAGGAAAACAACTGGCCGCCTTGGCCGGTTGCGAAGATGAAGTTCTAACTCTAATAGAAAACCATCATTCTCCAACTACAAATTTAGAACGGTTTCTGTGGGAAATAGACAGCAGGCACTAAATTTAAACTCAGCGTCCTTAAATATTTAGCAACCGTGACGCTGAGTTTGTTTCTCCGCAGCTTCTTTTCTCTTTTCAGGAAAAAGAAGTTATTTTTTTAGGTTATTTTTCAAATAATGATTAAAATCGTAAAGCTCAAACTCGGATGAATAGCCTTTTCTGTGGATTTTTTTCCGTTTCAGTATTTCCTTAGACCTTTTTTCCAATTGTGCACTGAGAATGTTTTTTTCTTTTTCTACTTGTTCCAATAAATCCATTAAGACTCTTCTGCTCAGGCGCAGATTATCAAGTTGCCGC
>JAAYII010000281.1 GCA_012523535.1 Peptococcaceae bacterium | reverse complement strand
GGGGTATTAACCCTGGCTCTGGAATCAATGAAGAAGACTGTTGACGAATTTAAGGCAGCCGGGCAACGGGATAAAGTAAAAATCATCATTGGCGGCAACCCTGTGACCAAGGAAGCAGCTGACCATATCGGAGCAGACGCCTTTACCACCAATGCAGCCGAAGGTGTTAAAATCTGCCAGTCTTGGGTTAACTAGATCAGCTAACAAAAATTACTGATTTAATTTAAGTAATAACTAAAAAAAAACAACAAGCTTTGCCCAAAAGGCCGGAAGTATTATACTTCCGGCTTTTTTTTCTTCAAAACCTTTAAAACAGGCCTACCGCACCCGCAATTAAAACAGCGACGGCAAAAATCATGCGGTAGTAAGCGAACACTTTCATCGGTTTTCTTTTAAGATAGGAAATAAATCCATTAACCACATACATGGCCACCACAAAGGAAACAACGAAACCAACCGCCAAGGAAATCTGCTCTTGCCAAGTCAAAGCCAATAAGCCGCCAATTTTGATTATCCTTAACAGGCTCATGCCGGCCATGACCGGTATGGCTAAGAAAAAAGAGAACTCGGTAGCAGCAACAGTGGAAAGGCCGGCTACCCAACCACCGATAATGGTTGAGGCTGAACGCGACATACCCGGAATAATGGCCAAGCACTGGAATAAACCGATAAGCCAAGCCTGTTTTGAATTCACATTTATATCCTGAGTGGGATTATTGTTGCGAAAGCGCCGTTCAGCATAAATCATGGCAATTCCGCCTAAGAACAAAGTAATGGCAACCGGCAGGGGAGAAAACAGGTATTTATCCGCTATATCATCGAGCAGTAAGGTGACAATGGCGCCCGGAATACAGGCTATGACAATCATAAGCCAGAATTTTAATCCTGACTGCTGATAACCTACTTTGCCGGGAAAGAAATTTACCAATGTATTCTTAATGCGGCGCCAGTATAGGACAATAACAGCCAGAATCGCCCCAAGCTGGATAACATAGGTATACATTTCAACAAAACCCGGATTTCCTCGAAAGTTAATTAAATTTTGAAAAACGATCAGATGTCCGGTCGAAGAAATGGGCAAAAATTCCGTTATCCCCTCAACTATACCGAGAATTATTGATTTTATGACTTCCAATAATATCATGTCATTTCTCCTTTACTGCATTTACTGAGTATCTTAAAAAATAATCGGTCTTGGGGGCCGATTATCTCTATAATATCTTGTACTACCGGCCTTATGGCCTTTTTGCCGGACTTAATCAAGGCTTTGGGAGCTAAGCCGGGCAAGTTCCTCAACCAGGCCGGAAAGAAAGCTGTCAATCTTAATCTTATCCCCAGGGGAACCGTAAAAATTACAGGCTAATGTGCAAGCTCCTTGATAAGAAGTTGCAGTTACCTGAAAATAGGGCGCATATCGAAGCGCTCCCCCGATATACATTTGGACAATATCCAAACCGGAGAATTTCAACCTGCCGGCATCCACCAAGCCCAAGTTACTGAAAGAAATGAAAGGTATGATAAACAGCTTGTCAAATACTTTGCGGAGTAAACTCAGCGGTAACAACTTGCAGGCCAAAGAAAACCACAGCACCGGCTTCAGGCAGGCCGTACTGTCTTTCTGTTCTTTCATTTGCCTGGAAACCTCCGCTATTGTGGTTGTGAAAGAATCATGATCTTCAATTTGAAGATCACAAATAAAATGACTGGTTAAATTGGTAATGCATTTCCGTTGGTCCTCAGCCAAGTATTTCCTTAAATCGACCGGGCAAGGCACTATTACCCTTTTTTGGCCGATTTGTTTGCTTAAAACCCTGACAAAGGCCGTAAAAATAACGTCGTTTACCGAAAACCCCTTATTTTTTGCCCAGGCTTTGAGAAGGGAGAATTCCTGGGGAGAAATTGACAGCGAAGCTGTAATGGGATAGGTCTTGTCCCCTTCCAGACCGAGGTCCACCGGCTTTATCAGCTTTGCAAAATCATACTTGGCCCAGAGAATTTTCATTTTGGCTGACAGTTTGAATTTAGCGAACAAAGGGCTTACACTGCGGGAGACAAACAAGGGCTTTGGTATGCTCCGCCCCTCCAGGCATTTGTTGTAAAGATCACAGAGCAAGTATAAATATTCTTTTAAACCCGCACCGTCACTGACCATATGATTGAGAATCAGAATCAAGGTATCCGCCTGTTTTTCCCTGAGTATAAAAATCTTTAATTGGGGTCCATGGAAAATATCCAGGGGAGTTGCCAACAGCCTGCTTTTATCTTGCTCATAATCAGGTCCGGCTTCAACAACGCTTATCATGTCTTGGCCGGTAAAACCTTTATCTATCCAGCATGAGCCCCGTTGGGCCTCGGAGAAACAACACCTGAGCATGGGAATGGCATCCGTTGATAAAGTTACAGCCTCGCTCAAAACTTTTTCATCAATATGTCCCGATAAACGGATCACACTGCGCAAGGAAGGCTCAAAAACAGCCCGGTGAAAATATTGCATTAAATCATATACTTCAGCTTTATATTTTGTAACCATTATTTCTCTTTTTCTCCCTTATTTGTCCTATGTCCAAAGTTTTTTGTTCTCAATTATATCACTTAAACATAAACGTGGGCAAAACAATGGTCTATTTATCATCCGTAACCCGGCCGTCTCCCCACACAGGAATAACTTCACCCAGGTATTTCGGCTCGGGTTTCAGGATAACAGCATTAATAAAATCCTTAACTCTGGCGGCTATCTCTCTCAATTCATATTTAAACATTACCGAGCCATAATTATGCCTGTCGGCTGCAACACCGTATGCCTCCAGGCCTAATTTCCGGGCAATAAAGACTGCTCTTTTCAGATGGTATTCCTGAGTGACGATTATTACTTTTTTCACTTGAAAAATATCCCTTGCCCTGTACACGCTGTCATAGGTATTAAATCCAGCATGGTCCATAAAAATATGGCCGGCGGGCACACCATGATCCTTGAGTATTTGTTTCATGGTATTTACTTCGTCATAGTCCTTGCGTCCATGGTCCCCACTGACCAGAATCCGCTGGGACTTGCCCTGATTGTACAACTCCAAACCCGTCATTAAACGATCTTGCAACATGGGTGAAGCCGTCCCGTTAGGCAAAACATAAGCACCCAGAATAAGAACGGCATCAGCTTGAGGAGCTTGAGCCCCTTCAACAATATATTTGGCCCCGAATGTTTCCACATAATGATTAAATCCTAACCCCAACCCGCCTATAATTATTAGCGCCATAATCATACCGATTAGCAAATGTTTAATTCTTCTCCCTGTGCTCAATTTTCTCTCTCCTATGGCTATTCATCAGCGGTTAGACTTTTGCGGTTGGCCTTTTTTAGTTTCTTAATATTGCGGTTAAAGGTGTTGACTAAGCTCTCCAAATCAATATCCATAAAATAAATCAAAGGCACCAAATAAGAGTAATTCCGTCCCACATCTCCCTTAAGTAAAATCGCCAGATATATCCTGTTAAATCTTCGCTGAGCTCTTACTTCGGCCAATTGATCCCAGCTAAGAGACAGGTTTTTGAAAGGCACCCTGATATTAATAATTGTCGGGGTCAATTCAATGTAAAACTTTTTAAATATAATACCCCACAAAACATATATCAAATATACGGCTATGGCGGCAAAAATTATCGCAAAAATTGTATCCTCCACGGGCCTTTGCTGAATGCCGTAAAAAAAATAAGATATTGCAAATAACAAACTTGTCCCCAAAATAAAGCCATAGCCCACAAACACGTACCATCTTACGCTCGCTCTGTGAAAAAAAGGCAGTTTGTATACCCTCATCTTTACCTCCTAATCCCTAACTCCAGTTGATAATAACTATTGTATCTTAATTCTTTATAATCCGCCATGTTCTTATTCCGAAATTCCACAAAAAACATCTATTAAGTGCCAATAGTGCCGACATTCGATACAACGAAAATCAGGTTAAATATAAAGGCTGCAGGAAAACTGTTTCTTGCAGCCAAATACATGACAAACCCACCATATCCGAATGCACACGTCATACTAGCCAGTTCTGCTTTTCCATTCCAGCATAGTTTCAATTAATTTTCTCGTCCCTCCGTCATCCGGTTTGGCGTCTTCCCCCTCATGACCATAAACTTCATGAATGTTGCGAACTAAGAAGTCAAATTCTATCCAACGCTCTTCTATAATCAATGTATATATATAAGACAAACGGTTAACCATAAATCTCCTGAGAATTTTTAAATCTTCCTCGCTCAATTTTTTATTGGGACATGATAACATGCCTTTAATCGGTCCGTTTTGAAAAATAAAATGCGCCACCGCTTTCGAAATCATATCCAGGTTTTCATTTTTCAGTATTTCTTCCTTTACTTGCATATTTTTCTTTTTCGCTCTGTTGGACAGCGCATAAAGGAATTCATCCAGGATGGCATTTTTAATGGCTTGCCCCAGCTTCCGTGGTCTGTATATGAGTTTGGACCTAGTCCGTCTGATGTCAAATAACTCCTCTAAAATTCCGACATTATTATCCTGTTCATTAGTGGAATTATTATTGAATGAATCTTTCAATTCTTCAAAAAAATTTTCATCCAGCAACTCACCGTTTGTCTTTAGCATTCGAAGGTCTTGATAAAGCCCCATAACAACACTCCAAAGCCCGAAAAGAATATTATTTTATTAATTTTGATTCTTTCTCCAAGTTTCCAAAACATTATATATAATAT
>JAAYII010000280.1 GCA_012523535.1 Peptococcaceae bacterium | reverse complement strand
TAAAAGGCTAATAAACCGGGCAAATAGACTTCCAGCACTTTAAGCCAAGCTTCGGCCGTGTCCAAGCTGGTAAAGCAAGGTATCCCCTGCTCGACGGCAGCCCTGCGGATAGCAAAGCCGTCGCTGGCCGTTTTGCGGCCATGGGTGGTGGTGTTCAAGACACATTGAACCTGACCTTGCCGGATTTTTTCCGGGATTTCCTCCGACCCGGCATGCAGCTTCTCCACGGTCGTAACTTCAATGCCGGCTTGTCTGATCCTTTGGGCCGTGCCTTTTGTGGCCATAATCCGGAAACCCAGTTTATAAAAGCGCTCCACCAGTTTAAGACCCTCTTCTTTATCCCTGTCGGCCAAAGTTGCCAACAGGGTGCCGTGGACCGACATGCGCAAACCCGCAGCCAGTAAAGCTTTATATAGGGCTTTTTGGTACTGGTAGTCGATCCCCATTACCTCCCCGGTAGATTTCATTTCCGGTCCCAGGGAGGGTTCCACCTGCAGCAATTTGGAAAAGGAGAAGACCGTGGCTTTAACGGCCACTTTATCTCCTGCCGGCCAGAGTCCGTTGGGGATACCCAACTCTGTCAAAGACTGGCCCAATATAACCCTGGTAGCGAGATCCACAATCGGCACTCCCGTAGCCTTGCTTAAAAACGGTACCGTGCGGCTGGAGCGGGGATTTACTTCCAAGACATAAATTTGGTCTTGATAGATTACATATTGAATATTCAGCAAGCCTTTGATTCTGAGACTGCGGGCAATGGCCTCGCTCAGCTTGGCAATTTCGGCTTGTTTCTCTTCCCGGATGGTTTGAGGCGGGTAAACGGCAATGGAGTCACCGGAATGAATGCCGGCCCGTTCCAAATGTTCCATAATTCCGGGAATGCAAACCTTCTCCCCGTCCGAGATGGCATCGACTTCCACTTCTTTGCCTACCAAATATTGATCCAGCCAGATTTGCTGCCCGGGAAATTCTTGCAAAGCTTGCGTCAATACTTCCTGCAGCTGGGGTAGATCATAGGCGATTTGCATAGCCCTGCCCCCCAGCACATAGGAAGGACGCACGATTAAAGGATAGCCGATTTCAGCCGCCAGCCTTTCCCCTTCCCGGAGAGTGGATATGCAGCCTCCCCGCGGACGTTTGGCCCCTATAGCCTGCAGGACCTCATCGAAATGGCCCCTATCTTCGGCCCGGTCAATATCTTCCGCCGCAGTCCCCAAGATCTTATATCCTCTGGCTTTCAGCCCCTTGCACAAACCGATGGCTGTTTGCCCGCCGAATTGAACAATTACCCCTTCCGGTTTTTCCTTTTCCAAAACGGCGCAAACATCTTCCAAAGTCAAAGGTTCAAAATACAACCGGTCGGCGGTATCAAAGTCCGTGGAAACCGTTTCCGGGTTGTTGTTAATGATAATGCTCTCAACTCCTGCCCGGCGCAGGGACTTGACAGCGTGCACTGAACAGTAATCAAATTCTATGCCCTGACCGATGCGAATAGGGCCTGAACCCAGGACAACAACCTTTCTGCGCTTTGAAACCTCCCCTTCATCTTCTTCACCGTAACTGGAATAAAAATAGGGGGTGACTGCTTCAAACTCCCCGGCGCAGGTGTCCACCATTTTAAAGGCGGCTTTAAGGCCATGTTGTTGCCTGAAATCATAGATCTCCTGCTCCTTAGCACTCCAAAGCCTGGCGATTTCCACATCGGCATAACCCATGCTCTTGGCTTCCTTTAAGACCGCCAAATCCCAAGGCTGGGCTTGTAACTTTTGAGCCATCAATACTATATTTTTTATTTTTTGCAAAAAGTAAGGATTCCAGTGATTAAGCTTATTGATCTTTTCAATGGTCCAACCGCGGCGCAAAGCCTCGGCTATATAGAAAAGCTGGTTGTCTTCCGGCTTGCGGCATTTAAGCTCAATTTCCCGGTCGCTTAAGGCTTCCAATTCAGGGTTTAAAAGGCCGAAGACCTTGCTTTCCAAAGAACGCACCGCTTTCAACAGGGCCGTTTCCAAATTGCGGCCCAGGGCCATTACTTCTCCCGTGGCTTTCATTTGGGTGCCGATAGTGCGATCGGCATCGGAAAACTTGTCAAAAGGCCAGCGCGGTATTTTGACCACAACATAATCCAAGGTCGGTTCAAAACAGGCCGACGTTTTTCCGGTTACAGCATTGCTCAGCTCGGGCAGAGTATAACCGATAGCAATCTTGGTTGCGATTTTGGCTATGGGGTAGCCCGTTGCTTTGGAAGCAAGGGCGCTGGAGCGGCTTAACCTGGGATTCACTTCAATAACCACGTATTCAAGTTTTTCGGGATGCAAGGCGAACTGGACATTGCAACCGCCTTCTATTCCTAAAGCCCGTACGATTTTAAAGGCCGAACTCTTTAAAGTTTTGATCTCTTGGTGAGTAAGAGTCTGGCAAGGGGCAACCACTATGCTGTCCCCGGTATGAACTCCTACCGGGTCCACGTTTTCCATATGGCAAACTGCAATGCTGTTGCCACGGCTGTCCCGCAGGATTTCAAATTCGATTTCCTTCCAACCGGCCACACTTTTTTCGACTAAAACCTGACCGATCATACTGGCTTTAAGGCCGTTTTGGGCAATTGTTTGAAGCTCCTCGGCGTTATGGGCGATCCCTCCGCCGGTCCCTCCCAAGGTAAAGGCCGGACGGACTATAACCGGATAGCCTATTTCCTGAGCAAAGTCCAAAGCATCCTGCACCTGGGAAACAATGGTGCTGGCGGGGACAGGCTCGCCAATCTCTTGCATAAGGGCTCTGAAACGCTCCCTATCCTCCGCCCGGCCAATACTGTCCAGGGAAGTTCCCAGCAAAGTTACGCCGCAACGTTTAAGAACTCCCGTTTGTGCCAACTGATAGGCAAGATTTAATCCGGTCTGGCCGCCCATTGTCGACAGCAAGCCGTCCGGCCTTTCCCGTTCAATGATTCTCTCCAAGAATTCCAAGGCTAAGGGTTCAATATATATCCTGTCGGCAACCTCCCGGTCGGTCATAATGGTGGCCGGATTGGAATTTATGAGTACGGTTTGTACCCCTTCTTCTTTTAAGGCCCGGCAGGCCTGGGTACCGGCATAATCGAACTCCGCAGCTTGACCGATAATAATCGGTCCGGAACCGATCACCATTACTTTCTGCCAATTTTGTTTAGGCATTATTCCACCCCCCTTTTCACCAGATCATCAAACCAAGCCAAAATCTCCTCTTCTTCTCCTAATCCGGCGCTATTTTGCGGGTGGTATTGTACCGTTAAAATACTGTACTTTTCATGCCACAACCCTTCGATCGTTCCGTCGTTTAGATTGCTGTAGAGAACATGCCAACCCTTACTGCATAGTGTATCTTCCCTAACGGCATAACCATGATTTTGGCTGGTTGTAATGACTCGGCCTGTTTTTCTGTTTTGGACCGGGTAGTTGTCCCCCCTGTGCCCCAGGGGAAGTTTGTAAGTTTCAGCCCCGCCGGCCAAGGCTATAAGCTGATGTCCCAGACCGATTCCCAAGATAGGTAATTTGGAGATTAATGAGCTTATATTGACCGCTATCTCCGGCAACTGTGCCGGGTTGCCCGGACCGTTGCTGATTACCAATCCGCGGGGTTTAACATTTAAAATCTCCTCCGCATCAGTGCCGGGCGGGAAGATATAAAGACTATAACCTCTGTCCTGCAGGCAACGCAGGATACTCCGCTTGATTCCCAGATCCAAAACCGCCAGAAGCGGTCCTTGGCCGAGTATAAGATATTCTTCGGCCGCCCCGGCCAGATAAGCCCAATGCCTGTCCAGATTGGCGGCGAGTGAATTGTTTTCCTGCCAGAATTTGTGCCCCTCCGCCAGTTCCTCGACCAAAACCCCCGCCATGGTGCCCTTTTGGCGGATATGTTTGGTCAAAGCCCGGGTATCCACTCCTTTTAGTCCGGCAATTTTTTTCCGGCGGCAAAAATCTTCCAAGCTTAAATCGGCATGAAAGCTGCCCTCACCCTCCGACAATTCCCGGATGACAATTCCTTTTAAAAGAATTTTGCCTGCTTCGCTGTCCTCTTGATGCCAACCGCAGTTGCCTATATGAGGATAAGTAAAAGTTATGATTTGGCCGGCGGAAGATAAATCGGTAATCACTTCCTGATAGCCGCTTACGGTTGTGTTAAAGACAACCTCACCGCTGATCCGTTCCCCTCTGTCCGGCCACAGGCCCATTTTTTCTCCCGCAAACGCTTTTCCGTCCTGTAAAACCAACCAAGCCATGCCGCTTTTCCTCCTTCTTTTAAAGGTCTTGTAAAATTACTGTGATCCGGTCATAATTCCTAGCCTATTTTTCCGGCCAAAGTATCAGTCTTTCCCAATAATCTTTCTATTCTCCATAACCGGCTTTCCGCCCACCCAAACCATCACCG